>CADBRY010000202.1 GCA_902797195.1 uncultured Eubacteriales bacterium | reverse complement strand
TGAGCATCCTGTCAGGATCCTTTTCATAGTCGTGAAGTTCTTTCAGTTCATCCTCGTATGTTTCCGGAGATGACTCTTCCTCAGGCATATTGAATCTGTCTCGATCAAGGATGCCTTCTGCGATGGAGTCAAGCAGGGTCCCTATATCCAGGGCCCATGTTCCCGGCGTTTTTACGACGGGAACTTTATGTCCGTCCATAAGCAGTCCCGCATCGTTTACCGATTCTGCCCATGCCCAGGCACAGGCCAGAGCTCCTTTGAGAGCAAGGCCGAGGGGACCCGGTGCAACTGCCTCAGCCGCAGCTGTGAGAGCGGCGCTCTTTTCTGTGTCGGTATAAATGTAGGACAGGTTGGATGGGAACCTGAGGGCCTCAAGGAGGCGAGTGACCGCTTTTTCATTTTCAGCGTCGGTAAGCTTACCGCACAGAATATACTCCACTTCGTTATGGAAGAAATGGTCGGTGTCCGCAAGCCCTGTGCGGTTGTTAAAGGTCCCGAGCACATAGCTTCCCATAAGATATTTTTCGCTTCCCTGAGTAAATATCTCAGATACTCCTCCAAGCCGGTCGGTAAGACCTATGTAGTCCAGCAGGCTCTTGTCGGGAACCTGGCGGGAGGGGAGGGACACGATGGTGGACCCGTGGTTCAGATTGTGGTAGCCGCCGGATCGGGGGTCGGTTTTTTCCCGTCCTAAAATAAGGTCGGCTCCGCCTGATTTCATGTACGATATGATCTGATCCTTCACGGGCCCGGGATCGACCAGGGCATAGCGGCTGCCGCTTGCGGCGGCATGGGAGAGGGAAACATTCTTCATGGCGGAAACAGTGGGATTTGCATATACCCGAAGTCCCGAAGAGAGTTTGCTCCCATCGCCGTTTATGAAAAACAGCCCGTAGTCCGTGTAGATCTCCTTATGAAACTCCGACATAAGAGAGTCTCCGGCCAGGTCCACAATGCCGTCGATCCTGCTGTTTATGGAATGTTCCTCCGCACTCCATATCATGGCCATGGACAGCATGACGAGAGATGATAATATGACAGACAAAAACACGGTGGTGCTGCCTTTTTTTGAGTTATTGACTGTCTTCATCTGTAATCCTTTATCTCCTCGGCGACCCTGTTTGCCAGAGTGCAATACCTCACATAGCTGACGCCGTCTACCGTAGTCCAGACGTCTTCGATTTTTCTGTCTGCTCTTTTGGATATCAATATATTTTTCTTCATGATGATCCACTCCTCTCCACGTGACGTATAGTAAAAACCCCTTTTCTCCGTAAGGATATCCAACCTGCCGTCGGATGAGGAATCCGGATATGTGCTTCGCCCGCATGAATCCTCCGCTGCATGTCTCAAGGCAGTATGAAGCATGCTCCGGCGGATCGTCTCAGTGTAGAAGAACATGCATATGAGCATGCAGGTTATCACTGTGAGTATAGTCAGGGGAAGTACCACCGCGGCTTCAACCGTGGTTCCTCCTTTGCGGCCGGCAGGTGTCAATCTCATCAGCTGAAATCCTTAAGCCCTTCAAAAGTTCTGTTTACAAAGTCGGTTATCTGGGTCTTGAATATGAGACCAAGGGCAATGGCGATGGCCACAAGTATTGCCACCTGGACCAGTTCCATTCCCGATTTGCTTCTGAAATTCATAAACATCTCCAATCCTCCTTTTTGTTTCCTCAGTTCAGTTTAAAAGTCAGTTCATCTCAAGCAGGGCGGGTGATACTGTTATAAGGATCAACACCCCCAGAAAAATGCTTAGAGGCAGGGTCATCTTCGTCTCCGCCAGACGTCCGCGCTCTTCACTTTTCATTCTGCGGGCCAGCCACAGAGCGTGAGACTCTTCCTCCAGTTTTTCAGTCAGATCCGTGCCTCTGCTCACATTGTCGGATATCACCGTGCTCACTCTGAGAAATTCGCTCACTCCGCTTTCTCTTGCGAATTGCTGCAGTTCCCTGTTAAGGGAAGCGTTTGTGTTGGCGATGGACCCGTGTATGTTTCTTATCCTTGTAAAAAAGTATCCCGGATCCTCTTTCTTGAATCTGATGTTCTGATCCACGACCCTTTCGAATGCGGTGTCAAGTATGAGCCCGGCGTTCAAAAGCAACACCAGCTGGTGGAGGAATACGGGCAGGCCCTCAGCCACCGATTCCATATTCTCCTGCCGCTGCTTTTTAATGGGGGAGTGCCGGCTTCTGTATACCAGGAATGCAAAGGCAACTGTTGCGGCGAAGATAAGCATGGTATGACTTTCTCTTCTCCTGCTCCAGACTATCTTCTCTCCACCGGGAAGGCTTTGAGGGAGAAGAACTCTTCTTAGTGAAGTGTCTGAATCAAGCCCGGAGACTATGGATCTTAGCTGATACATGATCCTCTCTTCCTCCGCGGGCTCTTTCTCTGTGATGTCTTCCGGAACATCATCCTTTCCGGCGGGTTCATAGGGGGATAGGGTCAGGTCAAAATCCTTTTCGTATTGCCCCTGTTCTGTTTTGACCTTTGCCTTTACACGCATGCGAGATGGAGAGTCCTTTGACTCCGGCCGGAGCAGGTAGATCCTGCCTCTATCCTCATCAAGATACATATTCATATCGCCCCCATTCCAGGAAGCCAGAACATCCATTATCATAAGAGCCAGCCCCAATGCAGCGATCAGGACTATGCTGTGCATTGCCTTTTCATGAAGCTCCAAAGGATCCAACAGGCGGGCGGGTCTGTCTCTTGAACGAAAAATATGTTTTTTCTTCTTATCTTTCTTCTCTCTTTTCATCTCGATTACCCCGATCAATATCTATACCCGGAAATCTGTGAGCTTTTCCATAAGCCACATCCCCGTAAGTATTCCACCCATGCTGAGCAGCATTATGAGCCGTCCTGCCGGTGTGGTGTACAGCACCGTCACATATGAAGGGGAGAGAATGTTCAGCCCAAGAAGCATTGCAATGGGCATTGTGGATATAATTCTTCCCTCGAGTTTTTTCTGAGCGGTCAGGACTGCGATCTGGTTGTTTATCTCCATTTTTTCGGTCATGATTTTTGAGGTGTGACCGATCACCTTTCCAATATCTCCCCCTGTATTTCTGCAGGCCAGGTATACCTGAACGAAATCCTGTATATCTTCGCTGCAGCTGCGTTCGGCAAAACCCGTCAGAAGGCTCACGTCCGATGCATTGTTTTCTTCCAGGCTCTTCCTCATGGACTCAAGCTCCATCATTATGGGTGAGTCGGGAGGGTAGATGGTCCTCATGGAATGGGAGGCTTCCATAATGGACTCTTCCATGTGATGGCCCGATTCTATGGAAGAGGACAGGACAAGAAGCAGGTCCCTGAACTGGCCGAGGAGCTCATTCTTCCTTGATTTCGCAAGACTGTCCCCATACCGGGGGAGAAGAAAATACACGGAACAGCCAGCCGCGGCCGACACCGGGATATTTCTGAAAAAAAGGAATACCCCTGCGAATATGGCCGTATATCCCAGGACTGCAAAGGTCCATTTTTCTTTCCTGCTCAGATCGTATGTATCGTAGCTGACCGTCATTGTGTATAAACCATCCTCTCCCCATATCATTTCCAAATGTCCAATTTTTCTCTGTGTACCAGTCTGTTTCCGGTAAAGCCTGAACCGTATCGGTAAAGATGGTTCAATCCTATGGAGCCGTCCTTTGCGGGGATCAGCTCTGCGATCTCCATGATGTGACGCCGGCCCCCTCTGAGCCTGCTCAGGTGGACGATTATATCGATGCCTTCCGCTATCTGACTTCTTATGGCCTCAACGGGGATATCCGTGCCCTGAAGAAACATGGCCTCGAGTCGTTTGAGCATGCCCCGGACGCTGTTTGCGTGACCGGTGCTCATGCTGCCGTCGTGACCTGTATTCATGGCCTGTATCATATCCATGACTTCTTCTCCTCGGACTTCTCCAACTATTATCCTGTCAGGACGCATCCTAAGACTGTTGCGCACAAGGTCTGCCATATGGATGGCCCCGTCTCCCCGGGCGTTGGCATTTTTGCACTCCAGGCGAACGATGTTTTCCACGTGATTTATCTGCAGCTCCGCCGAATCTTCTATCACCACCACGCGTTCGTGAGAGGGAAGATGCTGGGAAAGAACATTGAGCAGGGTGGTCTTTCCGCTTGATGTGCCGCCGGAGATGAATATGTTGTATCTGGCTCTGACAAGGGCTGTCAGCATGATTGCAAGATCCTTATGGAGAGTTCCGTTTTTAATAAGGTCCTCCATGGTCATGGGCGCCTTGGGAAACTTACGTATAGTCAGGATGGGCCCGTTAAGGGCGACTCCCGACAGGACCGCGTTTACCCTTGAGCCGTCCGACAGACGGGCATCTGCAATAGGACTTCTGTCATTGATCTCCCTGTGGACCTTGGTGGCGATTCTTCGTATCAGCTCTTCAAGATCCTGTGACGTGTCGAATGAAAAGGGGAGCTTTTCTATGCGTCCGTTTTTTTCAATGAATATGCTGTCCTTGCCGTTTACCATGATCTCCGTGATGTCCGGATCGTCAACATAGGGCTGTAGAATATCCATCTCGCTTCTGAGACTCAGGAAAACACGCCGGACCAGGTAGTCGTTCTCGCTGTGCTTTCGGCAACCCGATTTCTCCTGCCTGAAAACGTAGTTTTCGATCTTTTCCAATGCCTCTGAATCATCGACCTTGCTTTCGGAGTGGTTCAGAAGGCTTCGGATCTCATCTGTATTTGTTTTGACTTCCTGTACGATTTTTTCTCTCATAGGACCAGTCACATCCATTACCATTTATTTCCAGAAGCGAGATGGAACTAAAGGATAAATCAATTTCCAATAAATGTCAATAGTTTTATGGAAAATAATTCCAATAATTAGTGGAAAATTATTCCAAGAACAAGGGAATAGTGGAGTTAAAAGGGAAAAAGGTGTATAATGCTTTCAACAGTTAAAGTTTTATAGATTCAAGGAGAAAGAGAAGATAATGGTTAATGCAATAGACAGTATAGTATTGGAGATAAGTGATTTTTTGTATCAGCCCTGGTTCGTACCACTTATTCTGATCGTTGGCGGCATATATCTTACGATCAGATGTAAATTTCTCCAGGTGGGGATGTTCAAGGAGGCCTGTAAGGTCATAATGGAAAAGCCCCATGAGGGAGGCATTTCATCATTTGGAGCCCTCATGGTCTCAACGGCATCGCGAGTGGGTACCGGCAACATAATAGGTGTATCCACAGCTGTTGTTCTTGGCGGCCCCGGAGCTATTTTCTGGATGTGGATCACGGCATTTTTCGGCGGAGCTTCCGCATTCGTTGAATCCACTCTTGCACAGATATACAAGAGAAAGGATGAGGGCAATACCACAAAAGGAGGACCGGCATTTTATATGAGAGATGCTCTCGGACAGCGCTGGCTGGGAGTGGTTTTCTCCATCTTCATCATATTCACATATATGGTGGGATATAACATGCTCGCATCTTACAACCTCCAGTCCACCTTTGCCGCCTTTGATTTTTACAAGGAAAGCACACCGGCGATCATCGGTGTGATCCTGGCGGTGCTCTTTGGCATGATCGTTTTAGGCGGTGCCAAGAGACTTATAAAGGTCACCGAGGTTCTGGTTCCCATCATGGGAATAATGTATGTTCTGGTTTCCATCGTTGTGCTGGTACTTAATGCAGGCAATCTTGGAAACATGTTCGGAATGATATTCTCAAACGCTTTTGACTTTGAATCCATCTTCGGAGGATTCGCCGGCTCCTGCATAATGTACGGAGTGAAGAGAGGACTGTACTCAAATGAAGCCGGTATGGGTTCTGCTCCTAACGCGGCGGCAAGAGCAGACGTATCACATCCTGCAAAGCAGGGCCTTGTGCAGATGCTCTCAGTGTTTATAGACACGCTTTTGATCTGTACGGCAACAGCCTTCATGTGTCTCTCAACGGGAACTGATACTGCAAATTATGTTCTGGAAGATGGAGGAGCAAATGCGGCAGGGTATGTACAGGATTCTCTGGCTTCCGTATTTGGAGGCTTCGGTCCTGTCTTCATAGCGATTGCCATGTGCTTCTTTGCCTTTACAACTCTGATAGGAAACTATTCCTACTGTGAAGGTTGTTACGAGTTCATAATAAACAGAGAAGCCACAAAAGGTGAGCTTATAACGATGCGAATAGTTGGAGCATTGCTCGTGTTCGTCGGCGCCATAGCATCCGCAAGCCTTGTTTGGGACATAGCGGATATGATGCAGGGACTTATGGTAGTGACCAACGTTCCATCCATTGTGATCCTGGGCGGAATTGCCTTTAAATGTCTGGACGACTACAGGAAACAGAAAGCACAGGGAATCAACCCTGTGTTCAAGGCGGACAGCATAGGTCTTAAAGGCAAGACTGAATATTGGAATTGATAAGGTTATCATTATATATTTTTAAGGAGGTGGAAGGATCATGAGTGAACAGCAACAACTTCAAGGTGTTGCCGGTCTGAAGAAACACGACATCAAGGTTTCCGGGATCGTATTCATGCTTTATTGTCTGGTTGCGGCAGGTGCCTTCGGTATCGAGGAGATGATACCTGAGGCAGGGCCGGGAATGACCATTCTGCTGCTGTGCGTATTCCCCTTTGTATGGGCGCTTCCGATCAGCTCTCTCGTTGCGGAGTGCAGTTCGGTAATGCCATCGGAGGGCGGCGTATACGTGTGGGCAAAAGAAGCCTTTGGAGAGTTCTGGGGATTCCAGACAGGCTGGTGGGCAACGGTATCCACGTATATCACCAACGGCGTATATGTGGCCCTTGTATCGGGATATGTGAGCCAGATGATACCCATGTCGACGCTGGCGGATCAGGTGCTCAAAGTTGGCATGATCGCAATTTTCACCATCGTAAATCTTCTGGGTCTTAGAGAAGTGGGTGCGGTGAGCACGGTGCTTTCACTGCTTATCGTCGCAGCCTTCCTTCTGGTTGCAATCGTTGGCTTTGTAAACTGGCAGACCAATCCTGTGGAGCCTTTCATGCCGGAGGATTATTCCATAATCGACGGCCTTGGAGGAGGCATCTGTATCTGCATATGGATGTACTGCGGATATGAATGTATCTCCAATATGGCCGGAGAGGTAAAGAACCCTCAGGTCATTCCAAGAGGTCTTAAGATCGCAATGCCTCTGGTAGCGCTGACCTATGTGCTGCCCACACTGGGAGGCCTTGCATCCCTTCCTGAAGGATCATGGGAAATGTGGTCCACAAAGGGCGGATTCTCGGGAGACCATGTAGGATATGCCACGATACTCACGGAGAATCTGGGCCACGCCTGGGGATATATGTTCCTGATCGTCGCCATCATATCTCAGTGTGCTATCTTCAATACTTACCTTGCTTCCGGTTCAAGAGGATTCTTCGTTCTTGCGGACGATCACCTCTGCCCACAGTTCCTGGTCAAAGTAAGCAAGAACAGGGGAGTGCCCTATGTAGGCATCCTGTCCCTGGCCATAGTCACATACATACTGTGCCAGTCCGACTTCACAACGCTGGTATCAATGGAAGTTGTGTTCATGCTGGCCCTCTACATAATTCTTCCCATATCGGTAATCAAGCTCAGGAAGAAGCTGCCCATAGAGGAGAGAGCCAAGAGAGACCTGTACTGGATCAAGGGCGGAAGCGGCGTCCTGGTATATTTCTGCGGACTGCCCATAATCATCGCCGTGATAGCGCTGCTGGTCAACGGAACGGATTACCTTGTCTGGGGACTTGTTGCTCTCTGTTCGGGACCCATAGCGTACATCATATTCAAGAAGGTCTTCGGCGGACTGTCGGTAAACGACCCTGAAGGAAATCCCACAAACGGATTCGGCCTTGCCAAGGGTGACACTGTCCGCATAGGCGTATTTGCCATGTGTGCAGGGGTGCTTGCCTTCTTCGGTAAGTTCTGGCTCAAATGGTACGAGATCGATTGGGGCGAATGGGAACCCGGTGACTACGATACCCTTGGAAATATAATTCCTCAGGTTCAG
>CADBRY010000201.1 GCA_902797195.1 uncultured Eubacteriales bacterium | reverse complement strand
GTCCCTTCTCTGGGAGAGTAAAGGAAGGTGAATGCGGAATCGAATCTGACCTTTTCAACAAGGTCAAGAGTGTCCCTGAAATCCTCCTCCGTTTCCCCAGGAAAACCCACGATTATATCCGTGCTCAGGGTGATATGGGGAGCTACCTTGCGCAACTTTTCCACAAGCTCAAAATATCTCTCCCTGTCATATCTTCTGTTCATTTTTTTCAGCACCCGGTCGCTCCCCGCCTGTACGGGCAGATGCACGTATTTGCAGAGCTTATCACAGTCCTTAAATGCCCCGATCAGTCTGTCCGACATATCCTTGGGATGGGATGTCATGAACCTGATCCTCTCAAGCCCCTCCACCTCATTCAGCTCATATATGAGGTCGGTGAAGTCCCAGGTCTTACCGCTGTCGGAAACTCCTTTATAGGAATTTACATTCTGCCCGAGAAGAGTGACCTCGGAGACTCCGTCCGCCACAAGATCCTTCACCTCTCTGACTATATCCTCGGGTCTTCTGCTTTTTTCTCTGCCCCTGGTGTAGGGAACGATGCAGTATGTACAGAAGTTGTTGCATCCGTACATTATGTTCACGAAGGCCTTGTGATCAAAGAGTCTCTTTGAGGGCAGGCCTTCCACTATATCCTGTCTGTCGTCGTATACTCTTATTATGCGGCTGTCCTTTGAGCTCCTTATGGAGTGCTTTGCCAGGGCGTAGTCCATCTGCTCCGTCATGATCAGATCCTCATTGCCCTCATTCAGATCCTTAAGCTCCTCACGGTTTTCCCAGACCTGTTCCAGCATGGATGTGAGCTCATCGATATTGTGGGTACCGAAGACCAGGTCCACCCATGGATATCTGCTCTTGATCTGATCCACGATGTGCTGCTGCTGCATCATGCATCCGCAGACACAGGCTATGAAATCAGGGTTCAGGGCCTTTTGTTTCTTCAGCTGGCCAAGGGTCCCAAAAAATCTTTTATCCGCATTTTCTCTCACGCTGCAGGTGTTTATGATCACAATGTCCGCATCCTGTCTCTCCTCTGTGGGCGTGCATCCCGACTCCTGGAGAAGTCCCGCCATGGTTTCGGAATCGTGTTCATTCATCTGACAGCCGAAGGTTATGATGTTGTAGCGTTTTCCATCCAGCCTGCTCATCCCTGTTCGTGCTTCTTATCTCTTCCCATCAGCAGTTCTATCGCATCTATGGCCTTGAGATCTCCTCTCGTTATTCTGTATATGGCCTCGGTTATGGGCATTTCAACTCCCGCCATCTTGGAAAGTTCATAGGCAGCTTCAGCGGTATACATGCCTTCCACCACCATTCCAACTTCCCTGACGGCGGTTTCCGGGTCCTTGCCCTCGCCCATGAGGATTCCGCATCTTCTGTTTCTCGAGTGCATGCTGGTGCAGGTGACGATAAGGTCTCCCACGCCGGTGAGTCCCGCAAAGGTTTCAGGGCTTGCTCCCAGTTTTACTCCAAGTCTCGTTATTTCCGCAAGGCCTCTTGTCATGAGAGCAGCCTTGGCATTGTCTCCAAATCCCATTCCGTCGGAGATGCCCGCTCCAAGGGCAATGACGTTCTTCAGTGCACCTCCAAGTTCAACTCCAACCACATCTTCCGTGGTATATACTCTGAATCTTTCCGTCATGAAAAGATCCTGGATAGCCTCTGCGGCCTCAAGATTGACGGATGCGGTGGCTACCGTGGTGGGCATTGCCTTTCCAACTTCCTCCGCATGAGACGGCCCGGAAAGGACAACGTATCTGTTCTTGTCGATCTCATCCGAAGCTATCTCCGAAAGCCTCAGGTGGCTCCTCTGCTCGATGCCCTTTGCCACGTTCACTATTAGAGCCTCTTCGGGAATGAACAGGCTGGCCGTGTTCAGAGCGCTGCGAAAATGCTGTGCGGGAGCGGAAAACAATACCACGTCCGCATAGGACAGGGCCTCTTCTCTGGAATAGCAGATCTTTATCTTCTCGTCCAGGTGGATCCCGGGAAGATAATCCACGTTCTCCCTGTGTATCTCCATCCTCTTAAGGTGGGATTCGTCCACGTCAAAAATCCTGACTTCGTTGCCTTTTCCCGCCAAAACCGTGGCCAATGCTGTTCCCCAGCTTCCGGCTCCGATCACGCCTATTCTCTTCATTGGTCGTCCTCCTGATTTTTTTCCTCGGTCTTATTCTTCTTTTCCTTGTCCAGAAAACCCAGTTTGGGTTCCTCTCCGTGTATTATTCTAACTATGTTGGCTCTGTGTTTTATAAGCATTATAACTGACATCACCGCGGACACCCACAGGAACTGGGGCATTCGTATAAAGGCAACGGCAGGCAGCAGCACAAGGCCTGCGATTGATCCTGCGGACATGCGCTTGCTTATAAGTGTCACCAAAGCGACTATTCCAAGCTCGATCACTGCGATTATGGGGTCCAGAGCAAGCAAGGCTCCAAAGGACGTTGCGATCCCCTTGCCTCCTTTGAACCTCAAAAATACAGGCCATATATGTCCCAGCATTACGAAGAGCACGCACAGTACCGCACCCATGTCTCCTGCGGCAAACCGCCCTATGCATACGGCGGCCACCCCTTTGAGAATATCTATTATCAGGGTTATCACCGCCGCCTTCTTGCCCATGACTCTCAGGGCGTTGGTGGTTCCCGCATTGCCGCTGCCTTCTTTTTTTATGTCTATGCCTCTGGCTTTTGCAAGGATGGTTGAAGGAGAGATACATCCTATGCAATATGCCAGTATGATAGCGATAACAAGCGCTGCATTGTCAGGCATCTTCCTTCTCTCCCTTCTCTCTGAACACGAATTTAAGGGATGTTCCTTCGAATCCAAAAGCCTCTCTTATCTTGTTCTCAAGATATCTGGAGTAAGAAAAATGCATCAGCGGTCTGGAGTTGATCTTGAAAGAAAAGAGCGGCGGTTTTACTCCCACCTGTGTCACATAGTATATTTTCAGCCGCTTGCCCTTGTCGGCAGGCGGTTGTTTCATCATGGTGGCATCGGTTATGACCGTGTTCAGCTGACCTGTTGGTATGCGCATGGCTCTGTTCTCGGCCACGTATCTTGCCATCTCGATAACCTGTTCCACCCTCTGTCCCGTGAGAGCGGAGATGAATATGGCGGGGGCGTATGACATGAATGCCAGTTCTCTTCCGATCTCCCGCTTCATCTTGCTCATGGTGCTGTTGTCCTTATCCACAAGGTCCCACTTGTTGACCGCGATAACGATTCCCTTGCCCGCTTCGTGGGCAATGCCCGCTATCTTTTTGTCCTGCTCGGTTATACCTTCTCTTCCGTCTATCATCAGCATGCATACATCACACCGTTCGATGGCGGCGACTGCCCTCAGGACGCTGAATTTTTCTATGTTCTCGTTGACCTTGCTCTTACGCCTTATTCCGGCGGTGTCTATGAGAAGATACTCCTGTCCATCATAGTTGAAGGGAGTGTCTATGGAATCTCTGGTGGTTCCCGCGATGGGAGAAACTATGACTCTGTTTTCCCCAAGAAGGCGGTTGACAAGGGATGATTTTCCCACGTTGGGTTTTCCGATCATTGCGATCTTGATGGATTCGTCCTCCTCAAGTCCCGCTCCCTCGGGGAAGTTCTCAACTATCCTGTCCAGAAGGTCTCCAAGATTGAGCATATTTGAGGATGAGATGGGTATGGGCTCTCCAAGTCCAAGTTCGTAAAAATCGTAGAAGTCCTCAGGCAGGTCCTTGGTGTCCACCTTGTTTACGGCCAGGACCACCTTCCTTCCCGTCTTCCTGAGCATCATCCCAACTTCTCTGTCTGCGGCCGTCAGCCCTTCTCTTCCGTCTACCATGAAGAGGATAACGTCGGCCATGTCCATGGCCACATGAGCCTGTTCCCTCATCTGGGAAAGAATTATGTCGTCGCTGTCAGGCTCGATCCCTCCAGTGTCGATCAACGCAAAGTGGACGCCGGTCCACTCGGCCTCGGCGTATATCCTGTCACGGGTGACTCCGGGAGTATCTTCAACTATGGATACTCTCCTGCCAACTATTTTATTGAAGAAGGTGGACTTGCCCACATTGGGTCTGCCCACTACTGCCACCAGAGGCTTACTCATCGAAAATCCCCTCCGCGAAATCGGCCGCATCGAAGGCCTCAAGGTCGTCGATACCCTCTCCAAGGCCCACGAATTTTATGGGCATATCGTATTCGTCAGCTATGGTTATGACGATACCGCCCTTGGCGGTGCCGTCCAGTTTGGTGAGAACTATGCCGGTGATATCTGCGGCATTGCCGAATTCCTGTACCTGGGACACGGCGTTTTTTCCCGTTGTGGCATCCAGTACCAGAAGGTTCTCTCTGGAAGCTTCTGGAAATTCCCTGCCTATTACCTTATTCATCTTGGCAAGCTCATCCATAAGGTTCTTTTTGTTCTGGAGCCTGCCTGCCGTATCACAGATGAGCACATCTGTCTTCCTTGCCTTTGCAGACTGTATGGCATCGTAGATCACCGCTGAGGGATCCGCTCCCTCGGCGTGACGGATCACTCCTACGCCGACTCGCTCTCCCCAAATCTCAAGCTGCTCTCCCGCAGCCGCTCTGAAGGTATCCGCGGCAGCCAGCATCACAGTCTTTCCCTCATTTTTCAAGCGATGGGCAAGCTTTCCTATGGATGTGGTCTTGCCCCCTCCGTTAATACCTATCATAAGTATGATAAGGGGCATGTCATCACAGAGTTTCTGTCTGTCACCCTTATCCACCATGTCCGCAATGATCTTTCCCAGCCTTATCTTGATGACCGAGGGCTTGGTCATATTGTTGGCCTGTACCTCCGTCCTCAGGGTGTCCACGATCTTCATGGTGGTCTCCATCCCTATGTCGGAAGTGATGAGGATCTCTTCAAGTTCCTCAAAAAAGTCCTCATCTATGGTGGGTCTCATCATCAGCGCATCGCTGATGCGCTGGGATAATTTTCCAAATACTGATTTTTTTCTATCTGCAAGCATCTTCTATGGGATCCTCCTGTTGCTATTAACTTACCAGCTCACCTGTCTTCGGGTCGAAGTCATCTGCCATATTTAGAGACAGTACCTTGGATATTCCCTTCTCAGGCATGGTGACCCCGTAGAGCACATCCGCCTGTTCCATTGTCGCCTTCTGGTGAGTGACCAGTGCGAACTGTATATCTTCGAATTTTCTCAGGGCACGAATGAAGCGATCGATATTGGCATCGTCCAGGGCAGCCTCGACCTCATCCAGGATGCAGAAAGGCGTTGGCTTGGCCTTGAGCACCGCAAACATAAGGGCGATGGCCGTAAGGGTCTTCTCTCCTCCCGAAAGGAGGTTTATGTTCTGGAGCTTCTTTCCCGGGGGCTGGGCCACTATCTCGATGTCGGAGGTCAGAGGATCGTTCTCGTCGGACAGACGAAGCTCCGCATATCCCCCTCCAAAGAGATCTTTGAAGACCTCTTCGAAATTTACGACTATCTGGTCGAAACTGGTCTTGAATTTCTCTCTGATAGTCTTGTCCATATCCTTGATTATTCCGTTGAGAGAATCCATGGCTTCCTGTATGTCCGCCTCCTGAGCCGTAAGGAAGTCGTAGCGTTCCTTCACTGTTTCGTACTCTTCGATGGCTCCTATATTCACCTCGCCCATTTCCTTCATTCGGTTTTTGATCTGGCGGTTTTCTTTTACTGCGGAGGACATGACGAAATCCTCGGATTTGAATTCCATGGCCTGGATGTAGGAGACCTCGAAATCCTCCCAGAGTTTTTCCTTGAGATTTTCAAGCTGGGTCTCGTTCTTGGTTCTGCGTATCTCGGCCTCGTACTTGCGGTTCTGGAGTTCTTCGCCCTTTGTCGTCAGATTCTCCTTCTCCTCCAGCATGGTTGTCATGTTTTCATCCATGCGGCGCTTGTCTGCCACCACTTCCTCAAGGTACTCGCTGGCCCTTTCAAGCTCTTTTTCCTTTTCCTCTATGAGGGCATCCATGTCGCCGTGTCCTGAGGTTATTGTCTGGCGCTCTTCCTCCAGAGAATCCATCTGCTGTCTCTTCACCTGGCAGTCCGTCTGGAGCTGCTCTATGGTCTTAAGAGACTCGGAAAGGATGTATTCGAAATGGGATCTGCGTTCGTCGAAGGAGGTCACTGCGATCCTGGCCTTTGTTATATCTTCGCTTATGGTGTCGAAGGCTCTCTGCTTTTCCTCCTGAGCTGCGACTGTCTCCTCGCTTGCCGCTTCAGCGGCCTTCATCTTTGCGGTGTTTTCTTCCACTGTCTGCTCAAGGTCGGATATCATCTTCTCAGAGCGGGCCTTCTCCTCAGCTATGCCCGCAAGTTCTCTGTTAAGTCTCTCCTCGCTGGTCTGCAGGTCGTTTATGGCCGCCTCAGCCATCCTTATATCGTTTTCCAGCATGATGAGGGACTGCTCATCGGCTATGAGCTGGCCCTCGATGGAGCTGCTCTCTTCTCCCTGAGTTTTGATTTCCTCACGGCATGATTCCAGCTCAGATGATTTATCCTTCTGTTCCTGGGTCTTCTCTTTTATGATCCTTTCAAGTTCCTGGATCTCGGATTTTCTCTGGAGGATATCGGCGGTTTTGTTTTTGTGACGTCCTCCGGTTATGGCTCCCGCGGCGTTGATGATCTCGCCTTCCAGGGTGACCACCTTCATACCTTCGCTGATCTTGGAGATCTTGATGGCATGATCCATATCGTCAACGACCACCACCCTTGCCAGAAGGTAGTCAACGATATCCCCGTATTCTTTATCGAACTCAACGCAGTCCGGTCCAAAGCCAACGAATCCTTCTTTGTTCTTCAGGTCTTCATTTCTTCGTCTGTCAGGCCTTATGGATGTCATGGGAAGGAAGGTCATACGACCCGCCTTGTTCTGCTTAAGAGACCTTATGGCATCTTTGGCGCTTGCATCGTCGTCACAGACTATGTTCTGAAGGGATGCTCCAAGAGCCGTCTCTATGGCCACCTCGTAACCCCTTGGCACTCTGATAAGATCCGCCACGACTCCTCTGATACCCTTAAGGGATGATTTCATTATGAATTTTACGGCGCTGTTATATCCCTCGTAGTTGTTCTCCATCTCTTCGATGGTTCTCTTTCTGGCCCCAAGCTGTCCCAGGCTTATCCTCAGCTCTTCCGTCTCCACGGAAAGCTTTTTTTCCTTCTGCCTGTTCTGCTGGAGCATGGTGTTGAGGCTGTCAAGGCGGGACTTCCTCTCGGCCATGACCTTTTTCTTCTCTTCAAGAGAGCCTCTGACTTCCTGGAGTTTTTCCCTGTTCTGCTGTCCCGAGTCCGCTCCGCTGTCCTTTTCCTCAAGAAGTGTTTCCTCTCTTCTGTCCAGGGTCTCCTGGAGGACCGCAAGGCTGTTTATCTCAGAACGGGCCTTGTTGATCTCAGAGGAAAGTGAGAACAGATCGTTCTTGTACTCATCCAGCCTGTCGTTAAGTGCCGACAGCTCCTCCATGGCCGCGTCGTATTTTTCTATCTTTTCCTTAAGGGCTTCTTCGGCTTCCTTTGCCTCTTCCTCTATTTTGCCCCTGCTTTCTTCAACGCTGGCTCTGTTGCCTTTCTCCCTTTCCAGCCGTTCTTCCATGAGGCTTATTTCTTCTTCAAGTCTGTTTTTGTTTTCCTCGATGGCCGACAGTCTCTCACTGTCAACTTCGCTCTTGCTCTTTATTGCATTCAATGAGTCGATGGCCTGAAGGTGGGTCTGTCTTGCAGTGGTCTCCACACCGTCCAGAGCTTCTTTTTCTCTGCCCGTTTCCCCGATCTTTGTTTCAAGGGCGGCTCTTTCCTCTCTGAGATTTTCAAGGGCAAGCTCAAGCTCCGAAAGATCGTCCTTCACGTATTCGTTGTTCAGTTCCAGTTTATCCACGTTCTTGAGGATTATGTTTATCTCAAGTTCCTTATGCCTTTCTCTAAGCTTAAGGTACTCCTTTGCCTTTATACTGTCTTCCCGAAGGCCGTCGATACGCCCTTCGATCTCACCGATTATGTCCTTGACCCTGTCCATATTCACGGTGGTCGAGGCCAGCTTTCTCTCCGCCTGGGCTTTTCTGGTTCTGTATGCGACTATTCCCGCGGCCTCTTCGAATATCTCTCTTCGGTCTTCCGTTTTATTGCTGATGATATCGGAGATCTTTCCCTGTCCTATGAGGGAATATCCGTCGACTCCGATACCCGTATCCATGATGAGATTGCGGATATCCATAAGTCTGCACTGATTGCCGTTGATGTGATACTCGCTTTCACCTGAGCGGAACATCCTTCTTGTAATGGCAACTTCTCTGTAGTCGATGGGAAGGCTTCCGTCGCTGTTGTCTATGACAAGGGTAACCTCCGCCATGCCTCTGGATTTTCTGCTGGAGGTTCCCGCGAAAATGACCTCCTCCATCTTGCCCCCACGTAGCATCTTGGGACTCTGTTCACCCAGCACCCAGCGTATGGCATCGCTTATGTTGCTCTTTCCGCTGCCGTTGGGTCCGACGATCCCGGTTATTCCTCCTTTGAATTCTATTGTCACTGGTTCTGCAAAGGATTTGAATCCCTGCATTTCGATTTTTTTAAAGCGCATTGTCTGTTTCCCTCTCAAGTATTATTTTTGCAGCATTCTGCTGTGCTTCTTTCTTGTTCTTTCCCCTTCCTTTGGACAGGAGCTTCCCCTCTATGTACAGTCCTGCCACAAAGGTCTTGTCGTGGTCCGGTCCCTTCTCATCTATGATATCGTAGCTGATATCCATTATTCCCTTTGCCTGCAGGTGTTCCTGAAGGCGTGACTTATAGTCTATGGTCCTGTACTTTCCCGAGGAGGCGTCGTCTATCTCATCTTTGAATATCCCCAGAACGAATTCCTTTACGGCTTCAAAGCCTCCGTCCAGATATACCGCTCCGATAAGGGCTTCCAGACTGTCGGCCAGGATCGACTGCCGCTCTCTTCCTCCGCATTTTTCTTCTCCCCGGCTGAGACGGATGAATTCCCCAAGTCCCAGCTTGACCGCCTTGTCCGCAAGAGACTTTTCGCAGACGATTACGGCCCTTATCCTGGAAAGAAATCCCTCTTCCCTGTTGGGGAACCTTCGGTAGAATTCTTCTCCAACCACCGCATCAAAAAAGGCATCTCCCAAAAATTCAAGTCTTTCATTGTGCTCTATGTGGCTGCCATGTTCGTTGGCATAGGAGCTGTGGGTCAATGCGGTCACCAGCAGTTGAGGATCATTGAAATGATATCCCGTTCTTTTTTCTATGTCCTCCGTCATATCCATTATTCAAAGTCCTCTTCCAAAGCCTCTATATCCAGCATTTCTCTGCGTATGGTATCCACAACATTCTCCTTGGCATAGGGGATTCCTCTGATTATGGCGCTTCTCACCGCCGTTGCCGTGGACGATCCGTGCATCTTCATAACGGGAGCGTCCACCCCAAGGACAGGAGCTCCCCCGTATTCCTCGTAATCGAAATCGTTTTTCATTTTCATCAGCTGCCCTTTTATCAGAGCGCCTCCGATCTTTGCCTTGAATGATTCAGTGATGGATTTTTTTACCAATTTAAAAATGGATTCCGCCACTCCTTCAGTAAGCTTTAAAATGACATTCCCGACGAATCCGTCGCATACGATGACATCACAGGCTCCCTTGGGAATATCTCTTCCCTCTACGTTGCCCACAAAGTTCAGGTTGGAATGCTTGAGCTTCTGGTATGCGTCCTTGGTTATGCTTGTTCCCTTGGATTCTTCCTCACCCAGGTTTACAAGTCCCACCTTTGGGTTTTTCCTGCCCCATGCCTTCTCCATGAATATGCTGCCCATAAGGCCGTATTCAAGAAGGTTCTGGGCCTTTGACTCGGCGCTTCCTCCCGCATCCACCAGAAGACAGGGTTCCATAGTCTCCATGTTGGGATAGATGCTGGCAAGAGCCGGTCTGTCTATTCCCCTGATCCTTCCAAGGATAAGGCGGGCTCCAACTATGAGAGCTCCCGTGTTTCCGGCTGAAATAAACAGGTCCCCTTCTCCGTCCTTGACCATGTTCAGCCCTTTGACAAGAGAGGAATCCTTTTTCTCTCTTATGGCCTTTACCGGGCTGTCGTGCATGGTTATGGTCTCAGAAGCGTCCACAACGGTGATACCCTCACCCTTGTATTTATTATTTTTAAGCTCTTTGCGGATCAGATCCTCCCTGCCCACGATTATGATTTCATCGTCGATTTCTTCCGAAGCCTTTACCGCACCCTTCACTATTTCGGCGGGAGCGTTGTCTCCGCCCATTCCATCCAATACTATTCTCATCGCTTATTCTCCAGTATTCCGCAGAAATCTCTTACTGTTTCCTCTATGTCATCAGCTCCGAATACGGCGGAGCCTGCGACTATTATGTCCGTGCCTGCATCTCTTACCTCACCCAGATTATCCCGGTTCACGCCTCCATCTATCTCGATCTTGAATCCGTAGCTGTTATCCCCTCTTATCTTCTCCAGCTCCGTGATTTTATTCAGAGCCTGTGGTATGAGTTTCTGTCCTCCAAAACCGGGATTCACCGACATCACCAGCACCAGATCAACAAAGGGAAGGATCTCACTGAGTGTGCTCAGAGGCGTTGCGGGGTTGATGGCCACGCCGGGTTTTGCTCCGATACTCCTTATGTGCTGACATGTTCTGTGAAGATGGATGCACGCCTCCTGATGTACGGTTATGAACTCTGTCTGAGGTGTCATGAAGTCCTCCAGATATCTGTCAGGCTCCTCTATCATAAGATGGACGTCAAAGGGCAACTCAGTCTTACCTGTGAGGCTCTTCATAACGCTCGCTCCAAAGCTGATGTTTGGAACAAAGTGTCCGTCCATCACATCCACGTGGATAAGATGAGCTCCTCCTCTTTGGATTTTTTCCACATCTTCTCCAAGTTTTGAAAAATCAGCGGATAGTATGGATGGTGCCAGCTGCTTCATAATCCTCCTCCATCAGTATTGCCTTTTCCCCCGGGCCTCCTCCACGAAGGCGCAGTAGGAATCATATCTGCTCTGACTTATTTCACCGGCGGTCAGGGCCTCTTTTACTCTGCATCCCGGTTCGGCCAGATGCATGCAGTCGTCGTATCTGCATCCTTCCGCTCTTTTCGCCATCTCCGGGAAGTAGTTTCCTATTTCTTCCATTTTCATATTCTGAAGATCGAAGGATGTGAATCCGGGTGTGTCGAGGATCTTTGCCTCTTCTTCATCCAGAGAGAAGAGCTCCGCGTGTCTCGTTGTGTGTCTTCCCCTGCTTGTTTTGTCGCTCACGGCGCCCGTCTCCATCTCCCGCCTTCTCAGGAGTCTGTTTACGATGGTGGACTTTCCTCCGCCGGAGGCTCCCGCAAAGGCAACGGTTTTACCCTTTATCGCATCTCTCAGGGATCTGAGACTCTCTTCGTCATCCTTTGATGTGCATATCACTTTGTACATACCGCCGTATATGGACCTTATGGTCTCAATGCTCTCGGCGGCTTTTTCTCTTTTTTTGCCGGCCTCTGCCAGATCGCATTTATTTATGCAGATTATGCTTTCGGCATCGGCCTGTTCAGCGGTCACCAGAAGCTTGTCTATCACCTGGGGAACGGGATCCGGGTTTGCGGCTGCGACAACGATGACGAAGCAGTCAACGTTAGCCACAAAGGGCCTGATGAAACTGTTTTTCCTTGGCAGTATCTCCCTTACCACTCCATCGTCTTCTCCCGAAGCTTCCTCAAATTCGACGAAGTCTCCAACCGCGGGCTTTATTCCCTGGTTTTTGAAGACACCTCTGGCCCTGCACCTCGATATTGTTTCGCCGGATTTCACGAAATAAAATCCGGCGATTCCCTTCACTATCTGACCTCTCATAATCAATACTGAATAAAATATCTGATCACGGCCTCTTCATCGATTTCTTCTTCATCCGTAGGTGCGGTGGGCTGCGTCGTTGGTTTTGGTTTTGTTGTTGGTGCCGTTGTCGTTGTGGGCTCAGGACCAAGGCTTACGGTTATTCCAACGGAAGTATTTCTTTCAAGCTTTTCGCCCTGGTCGTATTCCTGGCCTATGACTTCGCCCTCGGATGCCGTATCGCTGTATTCTCTCGTTACACTGCCCACATCCAGGTTGTTCTTCTTAAGCAGGGACTCGGCTTCGGACAATGATTTGCCTATGAGATAAGGCATGGTTGTCTTTGCAAGAGACCCGTTGCTCAGCACCAGGTTGACCGCCGATCCTTTTTCCGCTTCATCTCCGGCCTTGGGATCCTGACCTATGACCTCACCCTTCTCTTCGGTGCTGTCCTGGCTTGTCACGTCTCCAACCTTGAATCCGGCGCTTTCTATGGCATCCCGGGCCGCCGATTCCTGAAGGCCTTCAACATCGGGAACAGTTCCATCTCCCGGACCGGCGCTTATATACACGGTCACCGTCTCCTTGGTCTTCATCTTGTCTCCCGGCTCGGGGCTCTGGCTTACTATCTTGCCCTTTTCCACATCTTCGCTGATGACGGGTTTGCCCTCCTTGATCTTCACGTCGTGCTTCTCGGCTTCCGTCAAAGCCTCCGTCAGCGTCATTTCCGTGAAGTCGGGAGCTTCTATTTCCTTCCCTCCGAAGAGTCCCATGGCAAAGCTTAC
>CADBRY010000200.1 GCA_902797195.1 uncultured Eubacteriales bacterium | reverse complement strand
TCGCTGGAAAATGCTTCTTCCCTGTTTCTTGCGTCAGTGTATCTGAGGAAGTACCAGGATGAATCCGGGAATGTGTCCATGGTATCAAGCTCCCTCTTTGCAGGCTTTCCGCATATGGGACATACAGTGTCCGCAAAGGTTTTGCTCGTTGCCAGAGGCGATTCTCCCTTTCCCGTAAACTCAACATCCGTGGGAAGCATCACAGGAAGATTCTCCTCCTTCTCAGGCACCCATCCGCAGCTGTCACAGTGGATCATGGGAATGGGTGTTCCCCAGTAACGCTGACGGGATATGAGCCAGTCTCTCAGCCTGTAATTGATGGTCTTATGTCCGATCCCTCTTTCTTCCGCAACTTCCGCAAGCTTTTGGATGGCGTCGATATTGTTCATGCCGTCGAATTCTCCCGAGTTGACGAGAACGCCTTCCGCAGGGCAGGCTTCCTTGAGATCGTTTATATCGATATCAGGATCCTGAGGGTCTATTACAGGTATTATCTCCAGTCCGAACTTCGTGGCAAAGTCAAAGTCCCTCTGGTCGTGGGCAGGTACGCCCATTACAGCGCCGGTACCATATCCCATAAGCACATAGTCTGAGATATATATGGGCATTGGCTTTCCCGTGAATGGATTTACCGCATAGCGGCCGATAAATACGCCTGTTTTCTCGTTTGTTGTGGAAGTACGTTCGATTTCACTCATATGAGCGCAGCGGTCTATATAGTCCCTGACATCCTTTTCGTATTCAGTTCCCTCAACCATGGGGATCACGTCGGGATACTCGGGGGCAAGGACCATGAAGGTGGTTCCGAAGATGGTGTCCACCCTGGTTGTGAAGACGGTGAGTTTCTCATCCCTGTCCTGAACGTCGAAGGTTACCTCGGCGCCGTGGGACTTGCCTATCCAGTTCCTCTGCATGGTCTTGACCTTCTCCGGCCATCCCGGAAGCTTATCAAGGTTATCCAGAAGTCTGTCCGCATATTCGGTTATCTTAAGGTACCACTGGGAAAGGTCCTTTTTTCCGACTGCAGTTCCGCATCTTTCACAGCAGCCGTCCACGACCTGCTCATTGGCCAGAACTGTCTGGCAGCTGGGGCACCAGTTGACCTGGCTCTCCTTCTTGTATGCCAGTCCCCTGTTGTACATCTGGATGAATATCCACTGCATCCATTTGTAGTATTCCGGATGGCAGGTGGCAACTTCTCTGTCCCAGTCGTAGGAAAGACCCAGTGCCTTAAGCTGATCCTGCATGTCGCTGATGTTTGACCAGGTCCAGTCTGCAGGGGCCACGTTGTTCTTGATGGCCGCATTCTCGGCGGGAAGTCCGAATCCGTCCCAGCCCATTGGGTGGAGCACATTGTATCCTCTCATGGATCTGAAGCGGGCGATCACATCTCCGATGGAGTAGTTTCTCACATGTCCCATGTGGAGCTTGCCTGAAGGATATGGGAACATTTCAAGGACGTAGTACTTCTCCCTGTCCTTATCCTCAGTCACTTTGTATGGAGGTTCAGCCTCCCACTTCTCCTGCCATTTCTTTTCGATCTCTGTGAAATTGTACTTTTCCTGCATGGTTTTTCTCTCTTTCCTTGTTGTTACCGACCAATTATTTTACAAGGGTGAATTCGCAGTCGCCCCATATCTTCTCGATGCTGTATTTTGCACGCATGTCGGCGGTGAGTATGTTAACCACAACATCGCCGTAGTCCATGAGTATCCAGCCGGACTGCTTCTGTCCTTCCACTCTCCGTGGGAATATGCTCTCAGGCTCCAGGGTATCTTCCACAGCGTCCTTCAGAGCCTCAAGCTGTCTCTCACTTCCTGCGGAAGCCATAACGAAGAAGTCGGCAAAGGAGGATTTTTCGGCTATATCTATTATGAGAACCTCATCTCCCTTTTTCTGACTCAGTGCATCTGCGATTTTTTGTGCAAGTGTTTTGGATCCATCCATTCTATTCTCTTCTCCTTATTGATTTATGTTTTCTTATTCAACTGTTTTCTGTTCAACTGTTTTCCTGAACCAGTCCCGCGCCTTTATGCTGTCCCTGTCCAGTTCCAATCCCTGGCTTTCGACGTATTCTATGGTGCTGTCCAATACCCTCAGGCAGGCCCTGTCCAGATCGATCCTTGCAAGATCTCTTATCTCTTCTACTCCCGGATGATCTCTTCCTGGTTCTAGGGCATCCGCCAAAAATACGATCTTTTCGAGAAGGCTCATTCCTTCCCTTCCCGTCGTGTGGTAGGCGATGGCGTTGAGCACATC
>CADBRY010000199.1 GCA_902797195.1 uncultured Eubacteriales bacterium | reverse complement strand
TTCCCGCATAGCATTGATCCCATAGGGGAAGGGGAAGAACCTGTAGATCTTGTCAAAGATATCAGGCAGTATCTCTATAGGATAAGTACCGCCGGATCCTGCGATCTGCAGTATCATTATGACTACCACGGCAGCTCGTCCTATGTCGCCGAAGACCAGAGTCAAAGCATATATCATAATTACAAATACCATGCTGGTCACCGCAGCGGACAGCCACATGAGCCAGGGATGGACAGGGCTGCAGTGGAGGAGGAAAATATCTCCCGCAACAACGACGGCGGCCTGAATCTGACCTATCAGGAAGAAGATAAGATATCTGCCGAAGAATCCTTCTGCTTCATTGATATGTGGATATTTTTTTCGGTCTGCGGTGCAGTTCATCAAAGTGACGAGCATTACTCCGCCGACCCAAAGGGCGATGATCGTATAGAAAGGTGTCATGGCGGCACCGTAGGAGACAGGCTTGAAAAATTCCTCCGTCTCTATTTCCACAAAATTCGTAAAGAGTTCACTGTATTCATTTGGTTCGACGCCAAGCATTTTGGCAAGCACATCTGCCTTATCGTTTTCTTCCGCTTCCTGCACCGCAGTGATAATATCGTCCAGCTTCTTCTCAAGGGAAGCCAGCATGGAACCCAGTCCTCCAAGAGACGAGTCAAGGCTGTTCACGGTATCTCCTGCGCTGCCCAGGACCGGATCGACATCGTCAAGGATGCCTCCCGCCGAGTTGAGAAGGGGTTTCGTTCTTTCGAGAGCATTGCCGATATCCGTCATCATCAGTTTCAGACTGGGGACAAGATCATCCTTGAACAGCTGATCAAGAGTTTTTATGTCTGAGAAAATCTCCGAGGATGCCGGGGAAAAAGAACTGCTCTCCAGAATAGCCTTGATATGCTCCGTCTGTCCGATCATTACATCCATGGCATCGGCTGCTGTCCGGCCCCCTGCGGTCTTGGGATCATCGGGAAGTATCCCCCTCAGATCCTGCAGGATGGTCAGGACACGGTCGGCCTTATCGTGTGCATCCTCTTTGAGTTCTGCTTTTTTCTTTTCGCTGACGGGCTTTTGGAGACTGTCCAGCGTTGCCTTCAGATCATCTATGGCGGTCCTGAGTTTTTCCGATTTGCCGTCTATGGTTTTTGCAACGCCATCCACAGTTGCCTTTGCATCTTCGATCCGTTCCTTTGCCTTTGCGATGTCGGACCTTCCCTCACTTCTGCTCTGATCCAGGTTGTTCTGCGCGTTCTTAAGAGCGTTGGTCACGTCTCCCTTCGTGGCCGTGATCCCATCGATGGAAACCCTGTAATCATGGAGGGCATTTTTGGTAAGGATGAGCTGATCAAGAGCCTCATCCGTAACTTCTTTAAGATCGATTTCTTCCCCGGCTTTCTTTGCGTCGCCGAAGTAATTCGTCAGCATTGATTTGAGATAATCCGAATTGATTTCCGCAAGAAGATCGGATGCGGCCTGATCTGTGATTTTGCTGGCGACAGGATTCCTTTTGATGTTGGTGTAATAGGTGATCCTTGGTTGCCTTTCCCCCACAGCCTCCTCAAAATGATGCATATCGTAGGAAAAGCCGTCTTCGAAAATGATGGCGGCATAGTATCTTCCGCTTTTGACTCCTTCGATGGCTTCGTCAGGGTCATCCAGCGGTCTGTAGCCGATATTCTTGTCCTTTTTGACGTCTGCGATCACTTCGTCTGCGCTGTTTACCCGTGTCCCGTTTTTCAAGGTGATCCCGGGGTCCCTTGAGGACAGCGCAACTTCAACATCTTTCGTACCGTAGTAGGGGTCCCAGTTTGCGTAGATGTTGATCCACGCATACAGCGACGGAAGTGTTCCCAAAGCGATGACTATCAGAATGACAAAAACATATTTGTAGATCGATCGCAGATCATTTATGAAAATATGAAAAATATTCTTCAAGACACCTCATCTCCCCAGGGGATATTATAGCATATTCGTCAGGGAGATATGGTTACTAAAGTCTTGTGGCATTTGCAAGGGTAAAGTAGGGAGTACCGTCCTCGGCAGTATATTTCCGGAACTCTCCCACGATGGTTATTTCCTCGTTATCCGGAGGATAATTGTCCCCATCCTTCAGAACGTATTCCAGTCCCTGTGAACAGCATGCGGTGGCATCTTTTATGATGCAGGCATAGTAGGTCTCCTTGGCGGTCTCGTCGTAAAAGGATGCTGCCGCGCCCTTCATTTTAACCGTCTTCCCCACGTAATCGTCGGGAGCGTTTACCATATTGTTGACCTCGGAATAAACCATGGTGCTTGAAAGGGTCGTCAGATCCACATCCACTTCCGAGCCGCTGCCGGAAGAACTTTTTTCGCCGCCCCCGCATCCGGCAAATACCAGCAAAGTGGCCACTATCAGCAATCCCGCAGTTAATCTGTAAATCATTTTTTTCATATTCTTGATCCTCCGGAAATTCGATCATAGGCACAACAAAGTCCAAATGCAGCCGCGTCCACCGCGACTATGGTTGATCCTACGGGCGTTCCCGCCAGGATGGATATTATTATTCCCAAAAGGGCGCAGGCCACCGATATTATCGCCGAGCAGATGGTCACTCCCCGGAAGCTTCTGAACAGGCGCATGGCGGATAGTGCCGGAAAGACAACGAGTGCTGAGATCAACAGCGCTCCCACAAGGCTCATGGCGACGACTATCACAACGGCGATCACTACGGCGAGAATCAGATTGTACATATCGGTGCGCATTCCTCCCGCTCTGGCAAAATCCTCATCAAAGGTCACCGCGAATATTTTGTGATACATCAAAACGAACAGCAATATCACGATCAGGGAGAGGATTATGCACATGGCCACATCCAGTTTGGTCAGAGTAAGGATGGAAGTGGAACCGAACAATGTGCTGCACACATCTCCGCTGAGATTGGATGAGGTGGAGAACACGTTCAGGATCATATATCCAAAGGCAAGAGCTCCCACGGATATCATAGCCAGTGCCGCGTCTCCTTTGACTCTGGTTTTCTGCCCGGTGCGCAGCAGAAGAACGGCGCACAATATGGTGATGGGCAGAGTCAGTATCATCTGATTTGTCATTTTAAGCACGCTGGCAATAGCCATGGCACCGAAGGCGACGTGGGAGAGCCCGTCGCCGATAAATGAGAATCTCTTCAGCACAAGGGTAACACCCAGAAGGGCGGAGCACAGGGCGATCAGCACGCCTACGATCAAAGCGTAAACAACGAAGGAATGCTGCAAATACATGATGAGCTGGTCGATCATACATCATCACCCCCATTTCCTGAGAGCGCCTGCGCCTTCTCCCGATTAAGGTATTCATCTTTAGTCCCAAAGAAGACCCGCTCACCCATATACAGAACATGAGAAGCGTCCTCAAGTGAAGCCGCCACATCATGGGACACCATGATTATGGTAAGTCCCTCTGCGTTAAGCTGTCTTATTATTTCATACATGTCTTCGGTGGCGGAGGGATCAAGACCTGTGACAGGTTCGTCCAGGAACAGGACCTGATCTGCGGCGCACAGCGCCCGGGCAAGAAGTACCCGCTGCTGCTGGCCTCCCGAGAGCTCTCTGTAACAGCGGTCCGAAAAGTCTCCCATTCCCATGCGAGCCAGATTGTCCGCGGCCCTTGCCTTTTCATCCCGATTGTAAAAAGGTCTCCATCTGCACCTGGACAGGCATCCGGACAAAACCACTTCCCGGACAGATGCAGGGAAATCCCTTTGGATATCCGTCTGCTGAGGCAGATAGCCAAGTTCATTTCGCCGGATGTCACTTCCGTAAATTATCTCTCCGCCCAGAGGTTCCTGCAGCTGCAGGAGGGTCTTAAGGAGAGTTGACTTTCCGGAGCCGTTTTCGCCGATGATGCACAGATAGTCTCCCATATTCAAGCTGAAGCTTATCTGCTCCGCAACTGTTCTGTCTTCATATCCGACAGACAGGTTTTGTACTTTGATTGCGTCCATGAGATGTCTCCTATTTAAGAGCTTCCTTAATGACATCAAGGTTGGATTCCATAATGGAGATCCAGGATGCGCCTTCCTCTGCATCCGCGGCTGTCACCGACTGCATTGAATCCAGGGTTAGTATCTTCTGATCTTTTGTCTTGGTGTTCTCGATGATTGTTTTGGCGATCTTCTGGTCGGATCCCTCGATGGTGCACACGTTTTTCAGCCTCAGCTCATCAACTTTTTTTGCCAGGAATAGTATCGTTTCAAAGCTGGCCTCTGTCTCCGCTGAGCATCCGGCGAAGGCCGCATAATAGTCCAGCCCGTATTCCTCTGTCAGGTAACGGAAGGGGAACCGGTCCCCGAAAAGCAGTGTTTTGCCCGGGGAGGACTTGATTGCCTTTGCATACTCCCCGTCCAGCTCATTTATTTTTCCCGTGTAAGCGGCCAGGTTGGATTCATAGGTTTTGGAATTATCGGGATCCAAAGTGACTACAGCCTCCTGGATGACTTTGCAAAGTGCCTGAGCGTTCTTGGGCGACAGCCAGATGTGTTCGTCGTACTCAGGACCTTCCTCTTCCTCGCCGTGGACGTCTGCTTCCATGCCTTCTTTCAATTCTTCTTCACGCGCCTGATCCCCCAGTGCATCCAGGAGATTTATCACTATCATATCCTCATTGTCGGCATTTTTCAAAGCATCATCTACCCATCCATCCGATTCTCCTCCAACATATATGAACAGGTCGCAATCTGATATCATCATCATATCCTCTGTGGTTGGTTGGAAACTGTGAAGGTCGACCCCCGAATCAAGGAGCATGGTGGTCTGGACACCCGAAGGGTTGTCTCCCAGAATGTTGTTGGTCCAGTCGTAAACGGGAAATATGGTTGTAACTATCTGCAGCGAACTGTCTTCCTTTTGCGCATTATCGGTGGAGGCACAGGCAGAAAAAAGGACGATGACAGAAAAAATGCAAAAAATAGAAATGATTTTCTTAATCATAATTCCTCAGCTTTTTTCCATATTCTTGCTCATACAATAAAACTATCACATGGACAGGGCATAGGCAATATCAACCTTATTTCATGTTGATGAATACCAGCCCCACGACACATATGGCAACACCCACCAGCTT
>CADBRY010000198.1 GCA_902797195.1 uncultured Eubacteriales bacterium | reverse complement strand
GGCTGCCCGTGCATCCCTTGGCCATTATCAGGTTATAGTCTTTTTCAAGGCGCCCGAAGCATCTGGTCTTGGTGCCACCGTCAAAGCTGTCCTGTTCCATAGGGCCCAGATGAACGCTCCGCTCATCCCCGTGAGCAAGCACCACATCCCCTTCAAGTACCATTAGTATCCGGTCAAAATCCTCAAGCCTGCTGAAAGAGGATTCCTCCCTGTCCGACTGTGCTGTGCTGAGTCTCCATATGAAATCCCGGCTGATGTAATCACCGTCTTCCGGGAATATGGCAAGCTGCCGGGTCTTTCCTCCCGACCAATTGCTGACCTTCTGTTGTTCTTCTGTTATTATCCTGATCTTCATTTAAGTATGTTCTCAAATATCTCCGGGTCTTAATATCACACTGAACCTTCCTCCAAAGAGATCATATCCTATCACACTGATTTCCCTTTCCAATCCCGGGGGTATGTTGAATATGTCGTCCCTTGAAAGGAGTTTTCTGCTGAAATGCATTGCCTTTCCATCCGCTGAGACCCCATCTTCCCGGATAGAGCAGCTCCAAAACCTGACCAGGCTTATATAATCCTCCATCAGGTATTTAAGGACTATCTCCCTGTCCTCCTCTCTCACCACCGATATGTCCGGCCGGTAATCGCTGAGGTATATGTAATCATCTCTGGCGGAAAGCTCTATTCTCGGGAATTTACTGACGCGTCCCCTGCGCCTTGATCTCTCCACTATAAAGCTTCCTTCTCGTAAAGAGAGTCTGTATATCTGATCGGCGATGGCCACACCGCCCTCGTCGCACATGATCCAGTTTCGTCCTTTGTCGCTGCACACCGCGCCGAGAGTTCCCGTTCCCGCAAAAAAGTCGGCGCATATGTCACCGGGATCACTGCAGGATTCCACGATCCTTGCCAGAAGTTTTTCAGGCTTCTGGGTAGCATATCCCATACGCTCAGAGGATGTTCGGCCGACCATGTCGATGTTCCAGACATCCTTCATATTGACCATGGTATACCAGCCCTCTTCGTCCTGAAACTCTTCCACACCTTTGAAGTGATAGGGCTTGCCCTGCCTGTTGTAGGATTTCTCTTTTATGGCATTGAATTTGTAATTCCTGGTTTTTGAATAAAAAAACAGTGTGTCGTGTTTTCTGGCAAATGACTTTTTGCTTGCTCCTCCCGATTTGTACGTCCAGATCACCTCGTTCACAAGCCTGTCCTGACCGAATATTTCATCAAGGAGTATTTTAACGTAGTGTGCTCCGTGCCAATCCAGGTGCACCCATATACATCCCGTATCAGATAAGAGCTCCCTCATGAGATAGAATCTCGTGGCAAGCATTGTCAGATATTTCTGCATGTCATTGCCCCAGTCATCGTCGTAGGCGCCTGTCCTTATTACCGGCGATCGACCGAGTTTTCTGGATTCTATCTGAACGGACACCTGATATCTGGCTCCGGAGAAAAAAGGCGGGTCTACGTATATGAGCTGGATCCTGCCTGCCATATCCTTTTTTTTAAGCAGCCACTCCATATACTCCAGGTTGTCTCCCCCTCCGATCCTGCCTCCCGCTTCATCGATCGGGATCCTGTCTTTTTTCTCAGGCTCATCATCCACAAAGGCATCGATCGAAATCTGGAGGTGCTCAAGTTTCTCTTCTTCGGTCCTTTTCTCCGGATCTTCAGGCGGTTCTTTTCCCGACAGTTCATAGAATTCTTCAACGTCAAAATCAGGCGCATCTGCACCTTCCATGATCTCCATGAACTTTTTGCGACCGTCGCTGATCGCCTTTGCGATCTCCTCTGCTTTAGTCAATTCTTTACTCATAGACTGCAATAAAGATCTCCCATCGACCCTGATAAAACAAAATGGCACGACCGCTTTCTGCAATCATGCCATCTTCTAATCGTTCTTAGTATTTTCTGGCCTTTTTTCTAGCGGCCTCGGATTTCTTCTTCCTTCTTACGCTGGGTTTTTCGTAATGCTCTCTCTTTCTGACTTCTGCCATAACACCATCTCTGGCGCATGATCTCTTGAATCTTTTAAGAGCATTTTCCAAATTCTCGCCTTCTCTGACGATAACCTGTGCCATTCCCGTTCACCTCCTGACATTTAAAGAATCATTGCGACTCTCAAACGGTCATGCAACATTGCCATTATATCCTCCGGGTGGGAGAATTGCAAGCATTTTAATTATGTGTTTTGATCTGCATATACGTTGCTTTTCCGCGAGTCTTAACAATCAGCCCGGAGGCCATGTCATCTTTCTCTTGCCAAGTATGTGGAAGTGAAGATGCTTGACTGTCTGGAATCCGTCCTCTCCGCAGTTGTTCACCAATCTGTATCCGTTTTCGAGCCCGAGTTCCGCTGCGATATCCTTTACCTTCAGCATTATGTGTGCAAGAAGGTCGGCGTCCTCCGCCGTAACGTCATCAAGGGATTCGATGTGCTTCTTTGGAATGATCAGCACATGCACCGGAGCCTGAGGGTCGGCATCGTGGAAACAGAGGATCTTGTCGTCGTCATACACCTTATTGGAATTGATCTCTCCGTTAACTATCTTACAGAAAATACAATCACTCATACTATTTCCTCGCCTCGTATTATTTCCTTTTCAGTTTCGTCGACTGTTATTAGATTTTAGCCTAATTTTCACGTAAAATCAACACATTTGCCTCCATCCCATCAAGGTAAAGAGCTTTGAGCTCCACCTCTTCAAAGGTGTTGACCTTGAGCAGATCCTCACTGTCACTTTTGATATACACCTTTATGTAATTGTCCGTGTACCCTGTGAAAGCGCCCTCATCCGGAAGATACTCTTCTATCAATACCCTTCGAACATCGCCTGTGGATGCGACCAGGAATTTCTTTTCTGCTTCATCCGCAGTCTGCTGCAGGCGATTGCTCCTATATGTTTTTTCTGATGCGCTGATCTGATCCTTCCTCTGTGAAGCCGTCGTCCCCGGTCTGTTTGAGTAACGGAATATATGTGTCCTGCAAAAACCGCATCTCTTTATAAGCCCGGCACTCTTCTCCACGTCCTCATCCGTCTCCCCTGGAAAACCTGCTATGATGTCTGCAGAAACTCCATAAAGCGGATCAAAATCCCTGAGGATCCCGACTATATCTTCATACTCCTCAACTGTGTATGATCTGTTCATTTCCTTCAGCACCCTGTCGCTTCCGCTCTGAGCAGACAGATGGAGATGGTGGCACAGTTTATCGTACTTCAGCAGTTTTTTCACGTACTCTGCATCCACCACAGTTGGTTCAAGGGAGCTGAGCCTGATCCGAAAATCTCCCTCAAGCTTGTCAAGGGCGGCGATCACGGTCTCGATCCCGCGGATCTCATCCCCGGAGCTTTCGGCTTCCATCTCTCCGTAAAGAGCGGTGTTTATTCCGGTGAGAACTATTTCCTTGTATCCTGCATCTATAAGGGATCTGGCTTCTTCCACGATCTGTTCAAGGGGCCTGCTTCTCACAGCACCTCTGGCATAAGGGATAACACAGTATGAACAGAATCTGTTACATCCATCCTGCACCTTGATGTATGCTCTCGTGCGGTTTTCCGCGCTGGTTACCGTTCCCAGATCCTCGTACACGCCCAGGTCATCGTAGCTTCGTATGTGTTTCCAGACATGGTCATGTTCACATCCATTCGTTGCCTTTGCATACTCTTCAACATAATCCGGCAGTGAGCTCTTCTCATTGATCCCCGTGATTATATCCACTCCTTCGATGGATGCCACACTGTCCGGATCGATCTGCACATAACATCCGGTCACTGCGATAATGCTGTCCGGGTTCTTCTTTTTCATGCGGCGGATGAACTGGCGGGACTTCCTGTCGGCCATTGCCGTGACCGTGCACGTGTTCACAACATAAACATCGGCGAACTCATCTTCGCCAACGATAACATGACCGCGCTCCTTAAAACGCGCGGCCATAGCTTCGGTCTCGTATTGGTTGACTTTGCAGCCTAAAGTGTGAAATGCTATTTTCATGTGGTTACATATCCTTCGGAATAGAATGATATCAGTACATTTCCCAAAATGCAACAATGGGTTTTTTTACACAATTTCAGGCCTTCATTTAGTGAATTCCGATATCTTCAGTCTATCCGGTTCAGCCTGTCGCCATTTATGAATGAGTCAAGATTCTCTCCGCATATGTCCACTACCCGCTGGCGTATTTCCACGGGTGTAAAGGCAACGTGAGGCGTGATTATACAATTGGGTGCC
>CADBRY010000197.1 GCA_902797195.1 uncultured Eubacteriales bacterium | reverse complement strand
GACTACTATATGGCAATAAGGACTCTGGAAAGAGGACTTGATAATACCGGAAGTAAAGAGACCTTTGAGAAACATATCAAAGATGCACAGATCAAACTGGATGGCAGCTGGAAAAGTGCATATACCCGGATCTTGGAAGAGAACAGAGCTTTTATAGAATTTTTTGAAACGGACAACATGATAAATGATTCCGTGGTGATTCATGATGTGAATGGAGATGATATTCCGGAGCTTATCTTCTTCGCCGCGGAGGATCTGGAGGAGAATTACTTTGGGCTGTTCAATGTATTTACATTTTCGGAGGGAAAGGTCAAACCCGTTAAGGTTATAGATAAAAACGATCCCTTAGAAAATGACTCGGATTATAAAATATTCTTTGATTATGCCACCAAATACGTGATCTTCTGCGAGAAAAAGACCGGACGCATGGTACTGTACAATACCAATTATGGTGATCCCGGATATGAAGCCATTATAAATGAGATCGAGATAGACAAGAAGGGAAAATCCAAGGTCGTCTCATGGATGAGAGGGTATATGGATGGCGTTGATTTTGAAACGGGACACGCCGGTGCCAATGTATATAAGGAATTTTACATCAATGGGAAGGGCACGACGGAGGCAGACTACCGTAAGGGATACGAGGCTCTCAGGGATACTATGGACGAAAACAGAGTTCTCTTTTTGCAAGAGGAACTTATGGGCGAAAGGACAGCCACTATTCCACCCGATGAGGAGAAAATCTGGGAGATGGCTTCAAAAAAAGGACCACTCGCAATGAGCTGTGCTGAAGCGTTGGAAGAGCTGAAAACAGCGGGAAATTAACGTGAAGTGGAGGTAAATAAACAGAAAACGATGATGAATTTCAAGTATGTTCGCATTCAGGGTCAGGAACTTGCGGAGAACACCATGTACGCAAAAGGGGTGTTCAGCATGTGCTGGCAGATGATCCAAAACGATGTTATGGAAGAGGAGGACGCAGACCTCTATCGTGAGATCGATGACTGGTTTGCGGAGAATCTGCCATGGCCCCCTCAGTGCAAAGGCCAGGAGAAGGTCGTGTGCTTCTTTAAGACGGAGAACTCGGATGAGATGATGAAGATGATCCGTCCGGCGCTCTGGCTTTTGGAACGCTACAACCATCCCTACTTCCTTGTTTATACCAATACGCCGGGAGAAATCGTTTACGAGGATCAGTATCAGGTTGCAGTTAAGGTGCCGGGGTTCCTTCAGATCGATGCCCTTCAGGAATCCTGGAGTCCCGAGTAAGGAGTTTCGAACAGAGGAGTCCCGAGTAAGGCGTTTCTGTCAGAGGACCCCGAACAGAGGAGCCCCGAACAGATTCAGATGTGTTTGAATAATTCCTCCACACTGCCGCCAAGCAGCCTGATAAGGCGAAGCAGTGTCACCACATCAGGGGTACGTTCGCCGCTTTCCCAGCGATAGATGGTCTGTCTGGTAACGCCCATAAGATCGGCAAGTTCCTGGGTGGAAATATTACGCATTTTGCGCAGTGTTTCCAGATTTTTTCCGATCGCAGAGCTTCCCTGATAGTACTCTGAGGAGAAGTTTTCAGGCAAATCGATAAAGGGCCTTCGGAGATTTTCGAAGGCTTTTTTTAATTTGCGCCGGTCGACAGGCTTGAGCAGAAATGCGCTGCAGTAAAGCTCGTGAGCATCCAGAGCGTACTGCTTATAGCCGGTGACGAAAATAATGTTGATTGCGGGATATCGTGCGATGAGCCTGCGAGCCAGGTCAATACCGCCCGTGCCGGGCATCTCTATATCAAGAAGAGCAACAGCGTACTCTTTGTCCTTAGCAAGGGAAAGAGCGGCATCCGCATCGTAGGCTATATCTACTGTGGCGTTTGGAAAAAGCTCTTTGATATCAGCTCTGAGATCTTCTGTTATCATTTTTTCATCATCAACTATAATTATGTTCAATTAGAAACTCCTTTCTGTTTTGGGATGCGGATGGTAACTGTAGAGCCTTTGGGGCTGCTGTCTATATCGATCGTGCCGCCGCATAGCTTATCAAGTCTTGTCCGCACATTATCTATTCCTACACTCGTCCTGTCTTTTTTTATTTCAGATGCAGAACCGGCAAATCCCACGCCGTCGTCATAGACTTTGACCACATAACCCTCATCGTCGCTGTCCGCAAACAGAGTGACGGTTCCTCCGCCTGTAAGACCATGTACTATCGCGTTTTCCACGAGAGGCTCGATGGTCAGCGGCGGCAGCTTGAAATCCCGCTCCCTGATATCATACTTTACGTCGATGTTTTTGCTCTCATCCACAAGCGCCAGGGAAACATAGGCTTCCACGTTCTGAAGTTCCTCTTCAAAAGATATAAGAGTTTCAGAACTCAGTGAATCCAGATTGGCGCGCAGATAATCCGAAAAATCCACCAGAACCTTCGATGCTTTTTCCGGATCTTTTCGTATGAGAGATTTGATGTTGTGCAGTGAATTGAAAACAAAGTGAGGTTTGATCTGCCTGCGAAGGAGGGTAAGCTCGCTTTTGGACAACTCAAGCTCCTTCTCCACAAGATCCGTGCGCATTCGGGACTCATACTGTGTGATGAGATATGTGTAAAATAGCAGTGCGCCCAGTACGAATGCCTCATCGATATAATCGGTTATGAGGTTGAGCCCTTCCAGCGTTCCCGTGAGGATCCCTATGCCTGCCACAAAGAACAGGAATATGCTCATGCGTCTGTCCTCCCGATGAAAGACCTGGATTGACCGGATTATCAACACTAAAAGATAGAGGAAAGTTACCACATAGACGGACATCCCCCACATGTCCCTTTGGAATGTATAGTCCTCCGCATACCAGAAAACCTTTTGATCCGTAAACAATGAGGCCATGTATATGCACGCGTTGATGATCAGCGGGATGGAAAGAACAACGATACCGTTGCCTTTCCTCTGGTGGAGAGGGGTCAGAACGACAAGCTCCAAATACAACACCAAGGGCTGAATCATGTAGTGGACAACAGAGGCTGCAATGCGTACGCTCTCTCTGTCAGGGGAAAGCACCGCCCAACG
>CADBRY010000196.1 GCA_902797195.1 uncultured Eubacteriales bacterium | reverse complement strand
GATCCTGCAAAATTGGATATCCTGTATCTGATCATGGATCCGTCATCCTCACAGAAAAGCTCATCCTTTTCATCAAGGTCGGACCACTGGTCGGTTCCCGGACGCATTATCTGAGTTGCAAAAGCCGTTATCTCCGCATTTGGGGAAACCACTTCAGGTCTTGCCCAGCTTGCACTCTGTCCGTTGATAAGTGGCGGTATGTCGTATTCTCTCCTTATCTCGGGAGCTTTTGCCCATATTGCATACAGGGTCATATCCGAGTGGATGTTGATGGCTTCTCCCGGACGATATGCTCTGCCGCTTCCGTTTCTTCTGACGTTCCACTCTTTGAACACAGCGCCTTCCCCGGCTTTGAATTCGGGAACTGCCACCATGCAGGTCTCGCCGGCCTGATGGGTGGACTCGCTCATGGTGCCCCCGGCTCCGTTGCCTTTATATCTGATAACATATGTGCTGCCCGGCTTGTAGAATGTCCCGTCGGAGGCCTTCCTCCAGTCGGATACCATATCCGTGTCTTCGTTTCTTCTGCTTTCAGGAAGTATCACCGATGCGTTGCCGCTGCCAAGGAGGCTGAATTTTTCTCCCGCAACAAGGGAGCAGAGTCTGTCGCATCCCAGGAACATGTCGTCGGTCTGTTCGGTCCTGCTGTTATCCACTCCCGCAGCATCCAGGCTCTTGAGCTTCCTGCAGTACATGAACATCCTGGACATGTCCATGACCGAAGTCGTGTCTATATCCCCGAGTATCACTTCTTCAAGGGATTCACATGAGAGGAACATGCAGCTCATGTCAACCACGTTGGAAGTGTCGAGTTCTGAAAGGTCGGCTCTTTTAAGGTTCTCGCAGCCGCAGAAAAGCCAGCTCATATCAACGGCCTTGGAAGTGTCCAGGGGTGAAAGGTCAACTTCTTCAAGGGACTTGCAGTTCATGAACATTCCGATCATGCTTACAAGGCTTCCCGTGTTTATTCCCTCAAGATCTATATGGGTCAGAGACTCGCAGCTGTTGAACATTCCGGATACGCTGTTTACCGATGACATGTCAAGACCCGTGAGTCTGATCTCCTTAAGGGAAGTGCATCCCTCAAACATGGAGGTCATGGATGTGACACCTTTTGTATCGAGATTTGTCAAATCGGCAGTTTCCATATTGCTGCAGTCCTTGAACATGCAGGCAAGAGAAGCTCCCTCGTAGAAGTGTACCCTTCCGCTGAAGGACACGCTCCTGATCTCTCCGCTGTGGTCATACCAAGGGCTCATTTCTTCGGGTGATATGTCATCTGCGATCCCTTCGTAGATAATAAGACTTCCGTCTTCCGAAATAGTCCACTGACATGCCCCCCAGTTTCCGTTGATGATCATTTATGTACTCTCCTCTCACGCAAAAACGCCGGTACCGTATCCACCGAGCCGGAAATTTTCGTGTTATGAACGATTTTGCTCAAAAATAATCATAAGCACCTTTATTATCTCATAACAAAAAGGTGCTTACAAGTCTAAAAATGTGATTAATCTAAGGGTTTGCCGATCACTTGATGATTTCAGCCACCGCATCGGGACCGCATCCGGCTGCATTTCCTTCGTCGGTATCCAGATGCACTTCTCTCTCGTGCTTATCTCCTGATCTGACAACCACATTGTCGAAGATAAGTCCTCTTTCGCCGTCGATCTTCAGGCAGACGATATCCTTATCCTTGACTCCCGCGTCGATTGCCTGCTGAGGATTCAGGTGTACGTGTCTCTGTGCGACCATGACACCATGATCCAGCTCAACTTCTCCCGCAGGTCCTATGAGTTTGCATCCCGGTGTTCCTTCAAGGTGTCCGGACTCTCTGATGGGAGCCTTGATCCCTATGGTTCTGGCATCTGTCATGGCCAGCTCCACCTGAGTCTCGGGACGGACAGGTCCTAAAACTCTGACTCCCGTAAGAGTCTTCTTAGGTCCTACGATGTCCACTTTTTCCTCCGATGCAAACTGTCCCGGCTGAACAAGATCCTTTGTCGGGGTAAGCTCGTGGCCCTTGCCGAAGAGGATCTCCAGATGTTCCTGGGAAAGATGTACGTGCTTGTTTGACAATCCGATTTTTACTGTGTAGCCCATTTGTGATTCTCCTTACTCTTCAAGATAGGTAATATACGGAAGATTCCTGTATTTTTGATCATAGTCTAGACCGTATCCGACGATAAACCTGTCATCCACGGTAAATCCTATGTAATCAACTTCTATATCCACTCTGCGTCCTTCGGGTTTATCAAGGAGTGCGCAGATCTTGATCACCTTCGCTCCCCTGCTCTGGAAATATCCCACCAGGTAGTTGAGGGTGACTCCGCTGTCAACGATGTCCTCGACTATTATGACATTCTTTCCTTCGATGTCCGTGTCCAGGTCCTTGTTGATCTTTACGATTCCGGAAGATTTGGTGGCGGATCCGTAACTTGATACCGCCATGAAGTCGATGGTCATATCAAGCTCGATGCGTTTCATGATATCCGCCATCCAGAGGACAGCGCCTCTCAGGATCCCAACGAGAACTATTTCTTCACCCTTGAATTCCTCTGTGATCTTCTTCCCGATCTCCCCGGCCTTGGCCAGTATCTCATCCTGGGTGATCATCACATTGCCTATTGTCTCTTCATGCATCTTCGGCAGGTTCCTCCTTCTCAGCTTCCTCATCGTCCACATTGTATTCTACATCATCCACCACGGTTTTTCCATGGTATTTTCGGGAGTAGTCCTTGGGCTTCTCCCCTATCCAGTATTTATCCAGCTCGCTTGACAGGTACCAGAGTATGAGAGCCCACACCACTATGTCGTCGAGTATCCCGAAGGGAAAGACAACGGGCGGTATGAGATCGATAGGCAGGAACAGATAGACTATACCGGCGATTATTATAGCCTTCTTGGTCCATTTGACCGTCTTGTCGGCCATCATGAATCGTATTGCCTTGATTCTTTTTATCAGAACTCTAAAGCCAAAAAACTGCATTCAGCCCTCCAGATATCCTTCTATAACATCCAGTAGTTCCTGATGGCCTGTCTTCTTAAGTGACGATACCGGGATCACGGCATATTCCCCGCTCAGTGACAGGGTCTCCCTGATCTGCTTTATATGTTTCTGGGTCTGGTTTCGTGAGATCTTGTCCGCCTTGGTTGCGGCGATTATTCCTCCGATACCGTAGTGCTCCAGGTAATTGTGCATGGAAATATCCTGCTTTGTGGGAGCATGCCTTATGTCCACAAGCTGGACCACGGTCACCAGGTTCTCCCTCTCCTGCAGATATCTTTCCATCATCTCTCCCCAGCTTTCCGAAAGGCTTTTGGCCACTTTGGCGTATCCGTAGCCGGGAAGGTCCACGATCCTGAATTCATCGTTTATCCGATAGAAATTGATGGTTCTCGTCTTGCCCGGGCTGCCGCTGACATAGGCCAGTTTCTTTCGCCCTGTGAGCAGGTTCAGAAGGGAGGACTTTCCCACGTTGGATCTTCCTGCAAAGGCAACTTCAGGCAGGTCTGCAGGGGGATACTGAGAAGCCTTGACGGCAATCTGTTCAAGCTCAGATCTTACTACCTTCATTTCAGTACCTGCTTCAAAGCATCGGAGACTGTCTTGAGCAGCACGAATTCCATCTCGTTTCTAACTGCTTCAGGGATCTCGGCGATATCCGGTTCGTTCTCCTCGGGAAGGAGCACCTTGCGGATGCCAGCTCTGTGGGCGGCCATGACTTTTTCTCTTATACCGCCTACCGGCAGGACTTTGCCTCTTAAAGTGATCTCTCCTGTCATGGCGATATCTTTTCTTGCGGGACGTCCCGTAAGCGTGGATATCATGGCCGTACACATGGTCACGCCCGCAGAGGGACCGTCCTTTGGAATAGCACCCTCGGGTATATGTATGTGTATGTCGTATTTCTTATAGAAATCTTCTTCAATGCCCAGCTTTTTCGCTATGGATCTGATGTAACTCAGTCCCGCATGTGCGGATTCCTGCATCACATCGCCCATCTGCCCCGTAAGAACAAGTTTCCCCGATCCGGGAACGGCCACGGTCTCCACGAAGAGAGTGTCTCCGCCTACGATTGTCCAGGCCAGGCCCGTTGTGACTCCTACTTCGTACTTGCCTCGGATCACATCGTATCTGAACTTTTTCTTGCCCAGATACTTATCTATGTTCTTTGCGGTTATGCTGGCTTTTTCCTCTTTGCCTGAGACATAGTCCTTTGCAACCTTCCGGCAGACATTTCCGATCTCACGCTCAAGGTTTCTCACTCCCGACTCTCTTGTATAGTCGTCGATTATGGATCTTACGGCAGATTTTGAAAAGGCAATGTTTTTCTTCTGAAGGCCGTTTTCCTTTATCTGCTTGGGTATGAGATAGTCGTGTGCGATGTGGAGCTTGTCGTCCTGAGTATAACTGCTTAAGGTTATGACTTCCATACGGTCAAGGAGAGGCCTTGGTATGGTCTCTGTGGTGTTTGCCGTAGTAACGAACATGACCTTGGAAAGATCAAAGGGAACTTCAAGGTAATGATCGGTAAAGTCCTTATTCTGTTCGGGATCCAGAACCTCAAGCAAAGCCGAAGCCGGATCTCCTCTGTAGTCGGCGCCGATCTTGTCCACCTCATCGAAGAGGAATACGGGATTGGATGTTCCGCAGTCCTTGATGGCACTGATTATCCTTCCCGGGATCGCTCCGATATATGTGCGTCTGTGTCCCCTGATCTCAGCCTCGTCTCTCACTCCTCCAAGGGACATCCTTACAAACTCTCTTCCTATGGATCTGGCTATGGATCTGGCTATGGATGTTTTTCCTGTTCCCGGAGGTCCAACAAGGCAGAGTATGGGGCCTTTAAGTCCTTCCGAAAGCTGCATCACAGCCAGGTACTCCAGGACTCTTTCCTTGACCTTCTCAAGACCGTAGTGATCCTCGTTGAGTATCTTCTCGGCTTTGTTGAGATCGATGTTGTCATCGCTGAAATTGTTCCAGGGCAGCTGGAGTATGGTCTCTATGTATGTGCGGCTTACGGTAGCTTCCGCCGAGGAAGCCTGCATCCTTGAAAATCTGTCGATCTCCTTTGAGACCTTTTCTTTTGTCTTTTCCTCAAGGTCCAGCTCTTCAAGTTTTTCTCTGAAGGATGCCACTTCGTCCTCAAGATCCTCTACGCCTCCAAGCTCTTCCTGAATGGCACGCATCTGTTCTCTGAGATAGTATTCCCTTTGATTCTGATTGATCTGGGACTTCACCTTTGTGGAGATGTCCTGCTCGATCTTCATTATCTCGATTTCTTTTGTGATTATCTCGTTGAGCTTTTCAAGCCTCTCCTTGGGATCGAATATCTCCAGAAGAGTCTGCTTGTCTTCCAGTTTGATGTCCAGATGAGAGGCGATAACATCGGCCATCCGTCCTCCCTCTTCTATGGACACAACCGAAGCGAATATTTCCGGCGCAAGATTCTGATCCAGATTGATGTACTCGTCGAAGCTTGCCAGCACCGTGCGCATGAGAGCTTCCACGGCAGCATCCCCCGCCTCATATTCTTCTATGCGGACAGGTTTTATCCTGCACTTGAAATAAGGCACCTCGAAGAGAACTTCTTCGATCTGTCCCCTGCACACGCCTTCAACAAGTACCCGGATTGAATCTCCGGGCAGTTTGAGCATCTGCTTGATCTTGCCTATGGTTCCAAGATGATAGAAATCCTCCGGTGTTGGCAGATCCGTATTCTCATCGATCTGCGATGTAAGGAAAATGTACTGGTTGTTCACCATTGCCTTTTCAAGAGCGTTGATCGACTTTTCCCTGCCTATATCAAAGTGCAGCACCATGTTTGGAAATACCGCAAGACCCCTCAAAGGGATCACCGGCAGATCAATCGGTTCTCCGTCGAATATTATTTTTTCTCTTTCTTCCATAATCTTTTCTAATTCCTCTCTTTAATCCCTCTTGCTAAAAACCCGTATCTCAGATACGGGCGATCATCGGCCGGATCTACGCTGTCTCGGCTTTTTTTCTGTTTGTCCGGGCCTTCTTTTCTTTCATCACCATGATGGGTTCTGAATTACCTTCCACAACGTCTTTGGTTATAATACACCTGGCAACGTCGTCCCTTGAAGGAATGTCGAACATTATCCCGGTCATTATTTTTTCAAGAATGCCTCTCAGGCCTCTCGCACCCGTCTTCCTCTCTATGGCCATATCCGCAATGGCTTCCAGAGCTTCCTCTTCCACCTCAAGCTCAACGTCGTCCATTTCAAAGAGCTTGGCGTACTGTTTTATGAGGGCGTTCTTGGGTTCAGTGAGTATTGTCACAAGGGCATCCCTTGAAAGCTCGTGAAGTGTAACAAGAACGGGCATCCTCCCAACAAATTCGGGTATGAGTCCGTACTTGAGAAGGTCCTCAGGCTGAGCGTATTCTATTATTCTCTCCTTGTCTATCTCAGAACTCAGTGCATCGGAGTTGAAGCCGATCACCTTTTTTCCGGTCCTCTTGAGAATGACCTTGTCTATTCCGTCGAAGGCTCCGCCGCAGATAAACAGTACATTGGTGGTGTCAAAGGGAATGAATTCCTGATTGGGGTGTTTGCGTCCCCCCTGAGGAGGCACATTTGCCACCGTTCCCTCGATGATCTTCAGCAGCGCCTGCTGAACTCCCTCACCGCTTACATCTCGGGTGATGGATGGGTTCTCGGACTTTCTGGCGATCTTGTCTATCTCGTCCACATAGATTATCCCCTTCTGTGCCTTCTCTATATCCCAGTCGGCTGCCTGTATGAGCTTGAGGAGTATATTCTCAACATCCTCTCCCACGTATCCGGCTTCCGTCAGAGTAGTGGCATCGGCTATGGCAAAGGGAACATCCAGTATCTTCGCCAGGGTCTGAGCCAGAAGGGTCTTTCCCGAACCCGTAGGTCCGATCATCGCTATATTGCTCTTCTGAAGCTCCACATCATCATCTTTGTTCAGGAATATCCTCTTGTAATGATTGTATACGGCTACAGCAAGAGCTTTCTTTGCTTCCTCCTGCCCGATAACATATTCCGAGAGCACCTCGTGGATCTCTCTGGGCTTTGGGAGTCTTCCCGGGCCCTCTCCGAACCTTTCCTCGGAGGTTATCTGGATTTCTCTGTCCCTTACGATATCCGCGCAAAGCTCAATGCACTCGTCGCAGATATACACATCAGGCCCGCTTATAAGCTGTCTGACCTGGCTTTGGGGTTTCCCGCAGAAGGAACAGCAAAGTTCATCGTTTTTATCGTATTTTGCCATTTGATCTGATCCTCTATATCCTTACCGCTCTTTTATCACTTTATCGATGATCCCGTATTCCGCTGCCTCATCAGCTGACATAAAGTTGTCCCTGTCCGTATCCCTTGCAATGGTCTTAAGGGGCTTTCCCGTATTCTCGCTGAGGATAGCATTTAGTTTTTCCCTTGTTTTAAGCAGCCACTGAGCATGTATCTTAACATCTTCAGCCTGTCCTCTGGCACCGCCCATGGGCTGATGTATCATTATCTCAGCGTTGGGCAGAGCAAATCTCTTGCCTTTATCCCCTGCAGCCAGAAGAAATGCTCCCATGCTCGCCGCTATTCCCACGCAGATGGTGGATACCTGAGGCCTTATGTACTTCATGGTATCGTAGATCGCAAGACCCGCAGTCACAGAACCGCCGGGGCTGTTTATGTATATGCTGATATCTTTTTCCGGATCCTCTGCTTCCAGAAACAGCATCTGTGCGACCACAATGCTGGCAAGGTGATCGTCGATCTCCTCGCCTATGAATATGATCCTGTCCTTCAGCAGCCTGGAGTATATGTCATACATCCTTTCTCCGCCGCCGGTCTGTTCCACCACATATGGAATCATCGCCATTTCGTGTTCTCCTGTTTATTTGATCACCGCGTTGTCGTACATGTAATCGATTGCCTTTCTAACCTTGATGTCTCCCTTGATCATCTCAGTGTTCTCAGGCCCGATCATCTCAACCAGCTTGTCCTTTTCAAGTCCGTACTGTGCGGCCATATTCTCAAGTTCCTTGGAAACTTCCTCATCGGTTACCTCAAAGTCCTCATGCTCGGCGATCCAGCTTACGATCATTCTGGTCTTTGTCTTATTGAAAGCTTCGTCTCTCATCTCCGTGCGGAAGTCTGAAGGCTCCTTGCCGATGTACTGAAGGTATGTGTTCATATCCATGCCCTGAGCTCTCAGCTGCTGATCCATTTCGTTGAACATGTTGTCCAGCTCCTGCTCTATCATTGGATCGGGCACGTCGATATCGTTGGCTTTGAACACGGCCTCGATAACGCTGTTCTTCATGGAATTCTCTGCAGTCTGCTCCTTGAGCTTGGTAAGCTTTTCTCTGGTGTCGGCCTTAAGCTCATCCAGGGTGTCGAATTCGCTCACATCCTTTACGAACTCATCGTTGATCTCAGGCATTTCCTGCTCTTTGATCTCGTGGACCTTACACTTGAAAACAGCTTCCTTTCCTGCCAGTTCTTCCGCCTGGTACTCTTCGGGGAAGGTTACCTTAACATCTCTCTCTTCGTCCTTGACCGCTCCAACCAGCTGCTCTTCAAATCCGGGGATGAAGGTTCCGGATCCCAGCTTCAGGGGCTGTCTCTCCGCCGTTCCCCCTTCGAACTGGTTGTCGCCGATCCATCCTTCATAATCTATGAGAACTGTATCTCCATCCTTGGCCGGACGATCCACTTCCACCATGCGGGAGTTCTTCTTTGCCATGTCCTGAATCTCTTTGTCCACGTCTTCGTCGGTGACTTCGGCGTCCACCTTGTCGATCTCAACGCCAACATAATCTTTGACCTCGAATTCCGGGTAGCATGCCACGGTAACGGTAACCTCAAGAGGCTCTCCCTTCTTGATCTGTCCGAACTCTGTTCTCGGATAGTCGATGACCTGCAGATCCAGCTGGTCGATGGCCAGCGGGTACTGGAGGGAGAAAATGTTGTTGATCGCATCCTCGTAGAACACCCCTTCTCCATAGTGAGATTCGATCACGCTTCTTGGAGCCTTGCCCTTGCGGAATCCGTCGATCTGGAATTTGTCCTTCTCTCTCTTGTAGACTGCCACCACAGCATTCTCGAATTCCTCGGCGGTGATTTCCATTGTGAATTTTGCTTCGTTGTTTTCCTTTGAGATCAGTGTTGCCTTCATTTATTGTTTCCTCCTGTTATTGAAGTTTTTTAACATCCTCGGATAATAGCTATTCCCTTAGCGTATTTGCTTACATCCTCGGTATCAAGTTCGTATTCTTTTCTGAGCTTTTCTCCTATCTGGATAAGCTCCTCGGTCTCACCGGTGAACAGTTCGATTTCCACTTCTCTGATTTCCTCACTGCCCTGTTCTGTGATGACCTGTCCTTTGTCCACTGAGAACTCCAGGATGGCCGTTCCCGTATCGATCCTGTATCTTTTTCTGTGGATGTTTGTCTCCAGCAAAGGCAACAGTTCTTTGTCGCCAACTATTGCCGTAAGATCGTCACCTATGTCGCTTTCCGAAAATATCCCTATGTCCGGGGAATTGTTCTGGACGGGCAATGCCAGTTCTTCACGGATATGGACTCCGTCTTCGCATCTGCCCTTCCATTTAAGAGTCGCTATGAAATGCTCTCCTTCTTTTCTTATACGGTATGCTATCTCGTTTTTTGCAAGGTCCTGTTCAGGAGTGTCAAAGTACTTCGCGACCAGATCCAGCTCTTCTCTGGAATCCTCTTCTTCCATGTCCCGGAAGAATTCGTTATCCCAGATTTTATCCGCTGTCGCATCATCCGGGATTCTGTATTTAAGTTCTATTTCCATGTCACCATCTCTTCCGCCTTGTGACGCATAACACAGGCTGATTCTATTCATGCGTACCTAAAATAATAGCACTCTTCTGTTGCAAAGGCAAGAAAAAACGGGATAACCATCCCGTTTCTTTGATCGATTGAATTTTTTGTACGATTCGTCCTTTAAAGATCTTCTCTGTTTACGGGACAGCTCATACATCTTGGGCCGCCTCTGCCTCTGGAAAGCTCGGAACTTGGTATTGCGAGAACGTTTATGCCCTTGTGATCAAGTATGTCATTGGTCACGTAGTTACGCTCGTAGGTCACCACTGTTCCCGGAGCGATGGCAAGGGTGTTGGATCCATCGTTCCACTGCTCTCTCTGCGCTGCCTGCAGATCGTTGCCTCCGCAGCGGATAAGATCTACCGCCGGAAGAGAAAGCTCCGATTTAAGGATGTTCTCAAGGCTGTCGGTTATGCTTGCGAACCTTGCTTCCCCGTCCTTGTCAAGGGTGATCTCAAAGAGCTGGAGAGGACCTTCGATCTCCGGATGTATGGTGAATTTGTCGAAATCCACCATGGTGAAAACAGTGTCAAGATGCATGAAGGCTCTGGACTTTGGTATGTCGAACACCAGAATCTTTTTGTATCCTGAACTGCCAAGTATGTTTCTGGCAAATTTCTCGATACCGGCAACAGTTGTCCTTTGGGAAAGACCTATGGCTACGATCTCGTCGGAAAGGACAAGAACGTCTCCTCCCTCCACCGATTCCGCATCGTAGTAGTCGTACCACTGTCCGGTGCCTTCCGGTGCAAAGTCCTTGTTATACAAATACATGTATTTCAGAAGAAGGGATTCACGTCTTCTGGCCACAGTATTCATATGATGGATGTTGATGCCGTTGCCTATACATGCCCCCGGGTCCCTTGTGAAGTAAAGGTTGGGCATGGGATCCATGTAGTAGGGATAACCGGAAGCGATGTATTCTGCAAGAGAGTTGGTCTTGACCTCGATCTCGCTTTTCTTGACGCCGGCTATGCACTTTTCCACCATCTCCCTTACGGTCATGCTGAGAAGGTATTCTTCCAGAGCCTCTGTGACCGCTTCAGAGTAGATGTTGCTTTCACCGACGAATTCCTTGACGAAGGCTTTGCGGTTTTCCTTGTCCGAAAGGGCTTTTACAGTCTCGTCCACATAGTAGACCACCTCTACCCCGTTTTCTCTGAGCACATCAGCAAATATGTCGTGTTCTCTCTGTGCAACCTTGATGTATGGGATGTCATCAAAGAGAAGTCTTTCAAAGTTATCGGGCACAAGGCCTTCCACCTCTGAGCCCAGTCTGTGCAGCAGAACCTTGTTGAGTTTTCCGATCTCGGAAAAATTGTTGATTCCGGGTTTCATAATGAACCTCCTGTTTCTGTCTGCAATAGTTTATACACTTATGCCATGGTGGCAACCATAACTGCTTTTATCGTGTGCATTCTGTTTTCAGCTTCGTCAAAGACATGAGACTGCTCCGACTCAAAAACTTCATCGGTTACTTCCATTTCAGTTATGTTGAACTTCTTGCCGACTTGTT
>CADBRY010000195.1 GCA_902797195.1 uncultured Eubacteriales bacterium | reverse complement strand
ATCAGATTTGCTCTTGCCGCTTCTGCCGCCATGTTTGATATCTATCCTATTGGAAAGCAGAGCCGATGCGATCTCCTTGCCTCGACTGGTGGCGACCACGATCCCCAGAAATCCGAATACCATATAGATGAGAATATTGAGTATCACCTTAAGTACTGGGATCTGGATACCGTCGTAGAGACCTGAGAGCAGATACGCCACCACCAGACCGACTATCAGGCCGATGGCGGTAAACACAATATCATTGTTTGAAGCCTTGCTGAGGTCAGATTCTATGTTGATTGCCGCTTTTTGCCCGCGCCTGCTTAAGGCCGGGGTAAGATAATAAAAAATAATTCCAAAAATAATTGCGATTGTTGCGGCGACAAATATGTTCTCCGCTACAGTAAGGCTTTCTTTGATATCTACTCCCCGCTGAAGAGTTATGTAGCCAACCAGCTCATAGACGCCGTATCCGACGACAAGACCGACTATGGTCATTATCATCCTGAAAATTCTCTTCAGCACAGTATATTCACCTCCTTATCATATTGCATTTTCTATTCTGTTTCGTGCCTCCTCTTCATCGATGTCAAACACCAGCATGATCTCGCTCTGGAGTATCCTGCGCACGTTCGACAGCATTTTTTTCTCGCCGGCGGACAGCCGGTTCTCCCGATCGACTCTGGTAAGGTTACGGACTATCTCAGCTACCAGATCGATGTTTCCGGTTTTTATTTTCTCCATATTTTCCCGGTACCGTTTGTTCCAGTTGCCGGTCATATGGGTAGATTTCTGATGGAGTATATCCATTGTCTTTGCGCCATCATCCCTGGGAGAAACCTCCCGCACCCCCAGCTGATCGCTGTTATCCACGGGTATCATGACTTCCATATCCCCACATGGAATATGGAGTATGTAATACTCCTTGGTATTTCCCAATATTTCTCTCTTTTCAATGGTCTCTATCGTTCCAGCACCATGCATGGGGTAGAGAATCTTGTCTCCTATTTTGTACATGACCTTCTCTCCTGGATATACCTATGTAGTATTATAGCACACAATGTGCTATCATGTACTAAAAGAAATACACAAAAAGAATACAGACATCTGACATAAAAACTTCACATAGACCTGTTAATCTGAGCTTATCGTAAGACATAGTCCTATTCCCAATAACTTTATGGACATAGATCAGGAGGTATATAATGGCCAGAATTCTCGTGGCGGATGACGAGCAAAAAATAAGAGAAGTGATCAAAGAGTACTCCGAATTCAACGGACATGAGATCACAGAGGCCGATGACGGCATGACAGCCGTTGGTCTTTGCAAACTCAACGAATACGACCTTATCATCATGGACATCATGATGCCCAGGCTGGACGGATTTTCCGCCTGCAAGGAAATACGCAAAACCTGCGACACACCCATTATCATGCTTTCCGCAAGAGGAGAGGAATACGACAAACTCTTCGGATTTGAACTTGGGATCGATGATTATGTGGTAAAACCCTTCAGCCCCAAGGAGCTGATGGCCAGAGTAAACGCCGTTCTCTCCAGACACAATCCGGACCTTAAGCCTGCGGAACAGGTCATGAGATTCGACGGGCTGGAGATCAACATCCCCGCCAGATCCGTTTCCATAGATGGGGAGAAGGTCGAGCTCACCCCCAAGGAATACGAGCTTCTGTTTTATCTTGTGGAGAACAAGAATATCGCCCTTTCCAGGGACAAGCTGCTCTCGGACATCTGGGGATACGACTTCTACGGTGACGACAGGACCATCGACACTCATATCAAAAATCTAAGAAACAACCTGGGCAAATACAGGGATTACATAGTTACCCTTCGGGGAGTGGGGTATAAGTTTGAAGCTTAAACCGGATTTTAAAAGTATCAATTTCAAAACCTTTGCTTACTTTGTACTGTTCGCCGCAGCACTCATGCTTTTGCTGTGGACTCTTCAGGTGCTTTTCCTGAACAATTTCTACGGAATAATGAAGAGCAGCCAGACCAAGGTGGTGGCAAAGGAACTCCAGCAGTCATATAACACCTACGGGGGCAGCCAGTCTGAGGAGTTCGATAGAGACGCCGACGATCTGGCCCGTTCCTACGATATGGACATCTTAGTGGTGAGCTACACCTCCGGAATCGGGATCAACATAACCAACTCCTCGGGCATAGACTCGAGAAACAACTATAAGCCCATTATGATTTCCCTGTACAACGAGATACAGTCAGGCACTACAGGGAGTGCCCACATGGGTCACCAGGATATCGAAGGCCTTGTGACTTCGGAGGAAGATCAAAGTGAAAGCCAAGAGGATCGTGGTCCCCGTCCTGAAATTTTCGAGGACGATGTTCCAAAAAAAGTATTCGCCTACGGGACAGTCCTGAACAAATACGACAGCGGCGCTGATTTTGAGGATGCGGAAGTGCTCTACATCTTCTCACCTCTTCGCCCTGTGACATCCACCCAGAGGATAATGACCACCATCCTAATCTATGTCACCATCATTTCACTCGCCCTGGCGATGATACTATCCATATATCTGTCCACCCGCATCACAAGACCCATACGTGAGATCACGGGATCCGCAGAGCGTCTCGCTCACGGGGAATACGGCGTCGTATTCAGAGGCGGCCACTACACCGAGATCAATCAGCTGGCGGACACCCTCAATGCCGCATCCTTTGAGCTTGAAAAATCAGACATGCTCCAAAAGGATCTGGTTGCAAATGTATCCCACGATCTTCGCACGCCCCTTACCATGATAAGGTCATATGCGGAGATGATAAGGGATATATCCGGTGACAATAAAGAAAAGCGGGAAGCCCATCTTCAGGTCATCATGGACGAATCGGACAGACTCAACGCCCTTGTGGAAGACCTTCTGACGGTTTCCAGGCTCCAGTCGGGAAAACTCACCATTGAGAAAGATGATTTCAACCTGTCCGAAGCCCTGAGATCCATAACCAACACCTATGGGATCATGGAAGAAGAAAGCGGCTACCACATAAACGTGGACTGTCCGGCAGATTTTATTGTTAACGGCGACGAAGAAAAGATCAAACAGGTCCTTACCAACCTGATCACCAACGCCATCAAATTCTCCGGAGATGACAAGGTGGTGGACATCTCCTTAAAAAGAAAAGGCCGCAGCGTGCGCTGCAGCGTATCCGATCACGGCCCCGGTATCGCCTCCGAAGACCTTGAACACATCTGGGAGAGATACTACCGTTCAAGTTCCAACATGGTTCGCGCCTCAGAGGGATCAGGTCTTGGGCTTTCAATCGTCAAGGAGATCCTCTCCCTTCACAAATCCGCATTCGGGGTGGACAGCACCCTTGGTTACGGCTCCACTTTCTGGTTTGACCTGCCCTTGGTCAAGTCCGAAAAAACCGGCAAGTCGGAAAAAACCGGCAAGTCGGAAAAACCTGAAATGACCAGGCAGGAAAACTAGAATAGCTTTGATGCGGCCTGGATATTCCTCAATCCTATGATTTGTATCCCCTTTACTTTCTCACCTGTTTTTTCTGCGTTTCTGACGGGAAGGATCACTCTTTCGAATCCCAGGCGGGCAGCTTCCTTGACTATTTTTTCCGCGTTCTGGACCGCCCTTAGATCTCCCGTGAGCCCTATCTCTCCCAGGACTATGGTCCTTGTGTCCAGTTTTTTTCCGTAGTAGGAGCTGCAGACTGCCAGAGCCACAGCAAGATCCGTGTAGGTCCCCTCCGGTCGAAAACCTCCCACTATATTCACGTACACGTCCTGATCCATGAGATTCAGCCCCATCTTCTTTTCCAGCACCGCCAGGATCATATTCAGCCTCGCATTATCGATCCCAATTGCGGTCCTTCTTGCAAAGCCAACGTTACACTTGGATGTGAGGGCCTGGACCTCCAGCACAAGGGGCCTGGTCCCCTCATAGGTGGCCGTGGCCACAGCGCCTTCACTGGACTGGTCCATCTCGTCCATGAGGACTCCGGAAAGGTTTTCGATTTCCACAAGCCCTTCCTGAGCCATTTCAAAAGCTCCGATCTCGCTTGTGGTTCCATATCTGTTTTTCTGGGCTCTCAGTATCCTGAGCTCGTGTCCTCTATCTCCTGTGAAGCTGAGCACGCAGTCAACCATATGCTCAACTATCCTGGGGCCTGCCAGCTCGCCGCTCTTGGTAACGTGAGCTACGATAAACACGGGGATATTCATGCTCTTACCGATACGCATAAGCTCACTTCCGCATGCTCTTACCTGAGACACGCTTCCGGGAGCGGACTCCAGATCTTCAGAATACATGGTCTGGATGGAGTCAATGATCAAAAACTTTGGTTCAAGGTTCTGGCAGACTGCGCTTATATTCTCTATATTTGTCTCAGCCAGAATGTAAAGCTGATCGCTGAGTTCTCCGCACACTCTGTCTGCCCGCATCCTTATCTGCTCTTCAGATTCTTCCCCGGTCACGTAGAGAACGGGTTCGCCCTTGGAGGCAATGCTGGCTGCAGCCTGAATGATGATGGTGGACTTGCCTATTCCCGGTTCGCCTGAAATGAGGGACAATGAGCCGGGAACAAGACCCCCTCCCAGGACCCTGTTAAGTTCTCCGATCCCCGTATCTATTCTCTTCTCCTCCATGGAGGAAACGGAATTGAGCCTGGATGGTTTTCCTCCGCGGCCTGTTTCGGATCCGACCCCGGTTCCCTTTCCTCCCGATGTCCTCCTTCGTTTGTCATCGGAAACATCCAGGACCTTCTCCTCTACCATTGAGTTCCATGCCCCGCATATACACTGTCCCATCCATTTTGAACTCTCGTATCCGCACTCCTGACAGACAAATACGGTCTTTGCCTTTTTTGCCATCCTGTTACCCCTTTCTTTTTCTGCCTTTGAGTTCCGCCTTTGAGCCGGGTATCCCGCCCCTTCTCAGAGCCGGTTGTGACCTGCTCCCGCCGCTTAGCCTGTCGGCTAGAAGCGGGGGTTTCTCGTTCAAGGCAGGTATCCCTGCCAGTATCAGCGAGCTATCTCCGCGGGCCCCGCGGTTCTTTATTTTCGTTTGTAATCTATGCGCAGCTTCCTTCCATCTGT
>CADBRY010000194.1 GCA_902797195.1 uncultured Eubacteriales bacterium | reverse complement strand
TTCACTATCATCCGTATTGTTGGGATCTATGATGACGTGGACCTCCACGTTCTCCCCCATCTGTTTGATCAGATCCACGGGGAGGTCCAGCGGCCAGGCAACGGTGACACCACTCATGGGCTCAAACTCGCCGGGGAAGCGCACTTCCCCGTCCTCCCGGGTCCCGCATGATGTCATGCATGATGCCGCTAAGATCATCAAAGAAATAATAAATGCCGAAAACTTCAGCCTGTGTTTTCTGTCTGTTTCCTTATCTGTCATGTTCCTCCGGCACCTCTTTAATTGCTGTCTGATTCTCTCTTCGGAATAACCCGGTTGAGGCGGCTAGCTGTTTCTTCTGCGTCTGTATGCAATTGCTCCAAGGGTTCCCGCTGATGCAAAGAGCAACGCCATCAGGGATATGATATTTGTTTCGTCTCCTGTTTTTGAAGACTTCCCTGAGTCTTTTTTACTTCCGCCCGTATCCTTTACCCACTGGGCTGTGAAGGTATGATCTCCCTTTACAGTGTATTCATCTCCCGCTTCATATCGGGAGCCCTTCCAGTAATCAAAGGTGTATCCGTCTCTTACAGGTGCGGGAAGGGTGATGATGCTGCCTTCCTCACAGCTGATCTCCACGGTTCCGGTCTTCCCGTCCAGTTCCCCGCCATTCAGATCGTAGGTGATGGAGTGGTATGTGACGGCCGGATCGGTTGACCTTTCGTCTGATACGACTTGGACGGTAACATATGTTTCGTCCTCGGGTTCATAATTTGTCTGGGAAGATTCCATGGCAGCTGAAATGGTGATGTGTGAAACACCCGGCTTTATTCCCCTGACTAATCCATTTTCATCTACGTCCGTAACTCCTAAGGCATCATTGTAAAAGGTAAACTGTGCATCAAGGCCCTCTATGCTGAGCTTTGGAGTCAGCTGATAAGTTTCTCCCACCTTTATGACCGCTCCCTCGGCGATTATCTCCACAGGCTGTGGTTTGATCCGCGCCTGCGGCTTCATAAGCTGGGGCTGGGAGTCGTAGTGGGTCCCGTAGCCTTTGGCTCTGTACCATACGTAGTATTTACCTGCGTCTGTGCCGGTTGGGATGTCCTCTGAAAACTCCTCATCAGCGGGAGGTTCTGTTGCGGTTCCCAATGCGTATTCCATAGTGCCGTTTTCGGCTTTTCCGGGCTTAATAAGTTCCCGGGTCTTGCCGTTGTAGACAAGGTTTTCAATGCGAACGGGAGGCTCGGTGACCACCGCTGTGTTAAGAGTGACTTCTTTTTCGTATGTGTCGCTGTAGTCTCCATTGCCTGTTATTTTTACTATTGCGCTTGAATCGTTTTTGATCTCGCATGATACTTCGTAATCTGTCCCCTTTGTCAGCTCAGCCGACATTGCAACGACTTCTCCGTTTTCGCTTGTGGGGAAGTATTTTACCTTGGATATGTCCGCCTCGACCGCCGCTTTGAGCTGCGCTTCCGCATCCTGTTTATTGGTATCGATATCGTAGTTCGGCTTGATCTCAGATATGTTTAGCAGCATATCGTCAAATTGTTTGTTGATGATCTTTTGTTTTAATTCCTCTGTATCAACCTTCGTCTCATCTTCCGATGATCTGAATCTATAGAAATCATCCAGGAACCAGACATCCGGGGTGTCCGTAAAGTTGGAAGGGTATGCAGGATCGGTATAAGCGGCGGTTTTATACCTGGGGTCCGTTGCCGGTACGCCGCTTCCCCTCTCTACATATTTCGTCCTGAACTTCTTCGTTGTATTTTTGTGCAGTGCCCATTCTTCGAACCATTTATCAAAAGATACGTTCTTCTGCCAAAGTTCTTTTATCTTCGATGGTAACCAGCCGCCGTTAATACCCTTATAGTCAAAGGAACCATCCGTGCAGTCCTTATCTACTTTGGCAAATTCGCATTTTTTATCAAGAGGGTTCCAGGTGTTGGATTTCTCAGACATGAAAAACATGTCTTCCGTTACGTCTATGTAATATGCATTTCCGTTGATGTCAGGGATATAGCTGATGGTATGATCTAAAATCTCAGGATCCATTCTTATAAACTTACATGGCAGGCCGGCCGCATGGCACAAATTGGAGTAGAATATGGCGATGCCCACACACACAGCTTTCTGCTCCACCATACAACCATATGCGTCCCACTGATGCCTGTATTTGTCAAGATGATATCCATACTCATCCCAGAATTCCCAGTCGTAGTTAACATGCTCATTTGCCCAAAGGGAAAGGGTGTAGTATTTTTCCAGATCGCTCATATTAGGGTCAATGATATCCGCCACGATCTTTTCACATTCTTTGATCGTCT
>CADBRY010000193.1 GCA_902797195.1 uncultured Eubacteriales bacterium | reverse complement strand
GAGAATGTTCCCGCGCCTCCTTCTCCGAACTGAACGTTGGATTCCGGATCCAGTATCCCTTCCTTCCAAAAGCGCTCAACATCTTTCATCCGGTCTTCCACAGGTTTTCCTCTCTCCAGAACTATTGGCTTTGCACCTGCCATTGCCAGAACCAGAGCGGCGAACATACCGCAGGGCCCAAAACCTGCGACAATCGGTCTCTGCCTGTTGCCTGAAAAGGCCGGAATGTCCCTTGGGTCAAAACCTGTATCCCCTTCGTATGTTTTGACAGGCAGTTCTTTTTCTGATGCAAAGGCAACGGAAAACACGGCCATCACATTCGGTTTTTTCCTTGCATCCACCGATTCCCTGAGTATTTCTATTTCACTTATATCGGCTTCCGTCAGGGTCACTCTGTCTTTTTTGCCCTTGCCTGATGTGAGTTTTACCAGCTTTTTCAGGAGCTTCTTTTTTATAAGCTCATTGCGGGATTCCCTGTCTCTGTATTCATCTGCCGTAAGTTTTATTTCGCTTATCTGATATCTCATGGCTTAAGCATTTGCTCCGACACCGATCTTCCTGCAATTATCCCCGTCTCCCAGGCGTTCTGGAGGTTGAATCCCCCGCAGGGTCCCTGGATGTCCAGTATCTCCCCTGCGAAGAACAGTCCCGGGCATATCCCGGATTCCATGGTTTCCATATCTATGCTCTCAGTCAGGACTCCTCCCCCGGTGGCCTGGGCTTTATCCCAGCCCCAGACGCCCTCCACCGGGATCTCCATGTTCTTCAGCTTATCGGGAGGTACCCAGCGTGCAAGAGCCTCCGTCACTATTCCAAAGCTGCTTTCTCTTTTGCCCACTTCCTCCCGGGAAAAATCGGGAGCAAAGTCTATGATCACCTTATACCTTTTAAAAGCATCACGAGGATCCTCACCCGGTCGCGCCTTTATGTGAGGGGTAAGATCAAAAACGCATATCCCCGAGATGCCTTCCTTGGTGAACTGGATCTCGCCTTTTTTTGTTTCCACAGGGGCCCCGTCTTCCACAAGGGTAACGGTTCCTCTTGCCCTTATTCCCGGAACACCCTCCGGGAGTCTGCAGTTTATTCCCGTAAGGATGGGATATACTCTGCTGCACCCATGGCCCGTCTTCTTGGCCAGTGCATATCCAGAGCCTGTGGTCCCAAAGGCGGGAGCGGCCTTGCCACCCGGGCTCAATATCACCTTTCGGGCGAAGATGATATCATCTTCATCGGAAGCTTTTTTATTTTTTGAGATGTTCTTTATTCTTACAGAAAATCCCTCTTCTTTTCCGTCTTCTTTTCCGTCTTTTTTTCCCTCATCTTTTCCCCCCTCCGAAATCTCCTCATTGACCGGGGCGATATTGATGACCTCCCTTTCAAAGAACCACTCTATATCTCTCTTTTTCAGGTCCTTCATAAGGATCTCGACCACATCCGAGGCGTTCTGCGAATAGGGGTAGTATCTTCCCTCACCGTCAGAAAATATCTCAAGGCCAAGGCCATGAAAAAAATCCAGGGTCATCTGGAGACGGGGACATGCTTCATTTGTAAGATTGCATCTCCCCCCGCCTGTAGCCAGAATCTTCCGACCCGGGATCGAGTTCTTATCTATTATTGCTGTTTTTAAACGTGGATCGATGGAATTTGCGGCCGCGAGCCCGGAGGCTCCCGCCCCTATAATGCAGACATCAAAGCTTTGATTCATCTATTGGTGCTCCTATGGTCTCCATATGTTCAGCCAGAGCCTCGACCTTTTCCTGCTCGTCCTCTCTGGCTTCGATACGTTCCGCCACCGCCTCGGGGGTCTCATCTTCACTGGTAATTTTTACCGGTTCACGTTTTCTCTTGTATATTCTTACGTAGTCTCTCTTTTCGTGGGGCATGTTGACGCCCAGTTCTATGATGTTGATCCCCTGCATAGCCATGAACATGCCAAGAAGGAATACAACCGATACCAGTCCAACTATGGGATTGACAAACCCGAAGATACCAACGATTATGGTCATTATTCCCGTGCACAGCGTGGACCTGAAGTTGGTTCTTTTCTTCTCTCTGTTTATTCTTGATGATGCTTCGACCCTCAGTATCCCCGATACCAGCACCCACATGCCGAATACGGTGTGTATGGCGTTCTCAACAACCAGCTGGTTGCAGAGCACCAGGATCCCAAGTGCCAGAGTGGCAAGACTGTCCACCAGGATCCAGCCGTTGTTGTCTCCCTTATTGTGGAATCCTCTGCCCACAAGGTATGACAGTGCATGTATCACTCCGTTTATAACCATGACTATTCCTATGGGAAAAGCCATGGTCAGATATGTCTGTCCGTAGTTTATAAAACAATATGCTCCAAGGGCGAGCATCAAAAAACCGCTTATTATGGTCAAAAAACGCATACAAAACTCCTATATCGTAACTTCCGCAGGTCTACCAGATATCATCGAACTCCTTGGTCTGGAATCCGTCGTTATCATCCTCTCCACACTCGATCCTGGCTATGAGATTCAGAACCAGGAAGAGCCCCCCTGCGATCGCAATAAGTATTCTTAAACTTCTGTTCAGTTTCCGTATCACCTGTTAAACTCCCTCCGAATGTTATTCTTCTCTTTCGGCCCGGGCTATTTTAACACATAATTGTGTTCATTAAAAGGAGATGGGCCAGGATGTGATCAGCATATGGTATTTGCCAGATCATACATTCTCCTGTCGAATTCCCTCTTCATCTCCAGAGCTTCTCCAAGATCATAGGCAACTATCTCACT
>CADBRY010000192.1 GCA_902797195.1 uncultured Eubacteriales bacterium | reverse complement strand
TTTGGAAGAATTGGACGTCTGTCATTTCGCAAGGTGTTTGAAGACCCCGATTGTGAGATAGTGGCCATAAACGATTTGACCAGCCCGGAAATGCTGGCCCACCTTCTCAAGTACGACAGCGTCCAGGGAAGATATGCGGACGATCACGAAATTACAAGCGATGAAAACTCCATAACCGTGGACGGAAAGCAGATCCCCATCTACAGCGAGGCCGAGGCGCAGAATTTGCCCTGGGGCAAACTGGGTGTGGATATCGTTCTGGAGTGCACCGGATTCTACACATCCAAGGAAAAATCCCAGGCCCATATAGACGCCGGCGCGGGGAAGGTTATCATATCCGCTCCCGCAGGTGAGGACCTGAAGACCATAGTTTACGGGGTCAACCACGATACCCTCACTCCTGAGGACAAGATCGTGTCCGGAGCATCCTGCACCACAAACTGCCTGGCGCCCATGGCCAAGGTGCTCGCAGGATACAGAGAAGTCAGAACGGGATTCATGACCACCATCCATGCCTACACAGGTGACCAGATGATCCTGGACGGACCCCACCGCAAGGGTGATCTGAGACGTGCCCGTGCAGGCGCAATCAACATCGTGCCCAACTCAACAGGTGCTGCAAAGGCAATTGGGCTTGTTATCCCGGAACTGGACGGTAAGCTCATCGGCTCATCCCAGAGAGTTCCCGTTCCCACAGGATCACTTACGATTCTCGACGCCACCCTTAAGGACGAGACTGATTCCGTAAGCGTGGAGGGTATCAACGAGGCTATGAAGGCCGCGGCTTCCGAATCCTTTGGATACACCGAGGAAGAGCTGGTGTCCAGCGACATAATCGGAAGCAACTACGGGTCCCTCTTTGACGCCACCCAGACACTGGCGGAGAAGTGCGGAACACATATTTACGAGGTCAGGATAGTGGCCTGGTACGACAATGAAATGAGCTACGTGCATCAGCTCATAAGGACCATGAAACACATGGGCAGTCTGGTGTAAGGATATAAATGGACAGAACAGAATATCGCAAGGGCCTGGCCATGTCGGTAGGCTGCATGATCCTGTGGGGTGTGCTGCCTGTCTATTGGAAGGCCCTGATTCCCATTAGTTCGTGGGTCATAATTATATACAGGATCCTTTTCGTGAATGTCTTTGCATTTATTTTTGCAAAGGCAAAGTATTCCTGGGAGGAAATCTTCCACCCCCTGCTAAATGACAGGAAGCTCACTTTGAGACTTCTGGCTGCGGGGGCGGTGGTCACCCTTAACTGGAGCACCTACATCTGGGCGGTAAACGCCGGTCACATTATAGACGCGAGCATAGGTTATTACATAGAACCCCTGATGATATGCGTCTTCGGTATAGTCATATTCAAAGAGAAGATCACAAAGTACAATGTGACGGCCATGGTGCTTGCGGCCATCGCCGTGATCATCATGCTGATCTATTACCGTCAGATACCGGGAATAGCGCTGGGTATCGCGCTGTCATTTTCCGTGTACACCGCCATCAAAAAAACCATAACTTTGCCCCCGCTGATCTCTCTGGTCTACGAGACAATGTTCTTCGCCCCGGCGGCTCTCGCCGTCATCATATACCTTGAAAAAACAGGTGGCGGAGCTCTGGCGGTGGCGGGACCGGGAAAGTACATCCTGCTGCTTTTGTGCGGGCTGGTGACGGTGGTCCCCCTGTCCCTCTTTGCTTCAGCGGCCCAGAAAGTGAACATGTTCGTTCTGGGACTTTCCGAATACATAAGCCCGACTCTTTCAATGGTGCTTGGAGTCCTTGTTTACCGAGAGGTGCTGGACACGGTGCAGTTCATAGCCATGTGTATAATATGGGTAGGCCTGGTTTTCTTCTCCTACGGAGAATGGAGGGAAGTCAAATGACGTTTCCTATTGAACTATGCATCCTTCTGGGAGTCAGCGTGTTGATCAGCAGTGTGGGTTTGTACAGGCCCGCCTATTTCACCACCATCGGATACGGCATATCCATCGCAGCATGCGGTGCAATGCTTCTGTTGCTTTTCCATAAGGAAGCCGACGGGCTGCTCAAGGCGGCATGTGTCATCATGATCGTCTACGGCTGCAGGCGCGCCGCATATTATCTTCTGGGAGGGAAAGGCAACGGTGCCCAGGGAAGAAACAAGGGAAGGGAAATCAAAACCGACACCGACGATATGGGCGTGAAGATCATGCTCTGGGTTATATGCGGAGCGGTTTTTGCGCTGATGATGTCGCCCCTTTGCTATCGGTTCACGGTGGGAGAAAAAGTGGACGCCACCCTTTGGATCGGAGTGATCCTTATGGCGGTGGGGCTTGTATTTGAGTGGACTGCGGAACTGGGCAGGATGAGGAGAAGACCAAGAGGATCCTCAGGGGGCCGGGGCAGGAAACTGTACATGTTTCTGGGCGGCTCCAACATATACGGAGAGATCATACTTTGGAGCGGAGTCATGATACTCGGACTGACTTCCTTAAATACGGTGGGCCAGTGGATCGTGGCCTGCACAGGATATTTGGGAGCCCTTGTGATGAGTGCCAGGTCCGCATAAGGAGCGCTCGTGATGAGTGCAAGGTCCGCACAAGGAGCCACGGAGAGCCCATAAAAAGCACACGGAGGATGAGATGGCGCAGTTTAAAGTAGTTTCGGATTTTGAGCCCATGGGGGATCAGCCCCAGGCCATAGATACTGTTTCCAAGAGCATACTGGAGGGGAACAGAGCCCAGACACTCATGGGAGTGACCGGCTCCGGCAAGACTTTTACCATGGCCAAGATAATCGAGCGGGTCCAGAAACCGACGCTGATCATTTCCCACAACAAGACACTTGCGGCACAGCTCCACGGGGAGTTCAAAGCTTTCTTTCCGGACAATGCCGTGGAATATTTCGTTTCATACTACGACTACTATCAGCCGGAGGCCTACGTTGCTTCCACTGACACATATATAGAAAAGGACTCGGACATCAACGACGAGATCGAGAAGCTGAGGCACTCCGCCACCGCGGCTCTCTCCGAAAGGCGGGACGTGGTGATCGTGGCCAGCGTCTCATGTATCTACGGCCTTGGAAGTCCGGTGGATTACGAAAATCAGGTCATCTCTCTGCGGCCGGGAATGGAAAAAGACCGTCAGGAGCTGCTGAGAAAACTGGTGGACATCCAATATACCAGAAATGACATGGCCTTCGAGCGAGGGGATTTCAGAGTGCGGGGAGATGTGATCGACATACATCCCGCAGGTGAGGAAAACGCCGTCAGGATCGAGCTCTTCGGAGATGAAGTGGAGACCATAAAGGAGATAAATCCTCTCACAGGGGAGATCATCGGCTTGAGAAATCACGTTGCCATCTATCCCGCATCTCACTATGTCACCAGTAAGGAGAATATAGAAAGGGCAACGGAGACGATAACTGAAGAACTTCAGGAGAGGATAACCTGGTTCAAAGACAGAGGCAAGCTTATCGAAGCCCAGCGCATCGAGCAGAGGACCAGATACGATGTGGAGATGCTCAGGGAGATCGGCACCTGTAAGGGAATAGAAAATTACTCCCGACATATAACGGGACTTCCCCCGGGAAGCAGACCCTATACTTTGATAGACTATATACCCGACGACTTTCTGATCATGATAGATGAAAGTCACGTTATGCTTCCCCAGCTGAGGGCAATGTACGCCGGTGACAGATCCAGGAAACAGTCCCTTGTGGACTACGGATTCAGGCTGCCTTCGGCCCTGGACAACAGGCCGCTGAAATTTGAGGAGTTCAATGAACTGACCAAACAGATACTGTATGTCAGCGCGACCCCCGCAGCCTATGAGAGGGAGGAGAGCGGCGGCATCACCGCGGAGCAGATAATAAGGCCTACGGGACTTTTGGATCCGGTGATCGAGACCCATCCCACGGAAGGACAGATCGACCATCTTATAGGAGAGATCAACAAGACCGCTGAGGCTGGTGGAAGAGTGCTGGTAACCACTTTGACCAAGAAGATGGCTGAGAGCCTGACGGACTACCTTGCCGGTGCGGGGATAAGAGTCAGGTATCTCCACTCTGAGATCGACACCCTTGAGAGGATGGAGATAATAAGAGATCTGAGACTTGGGGAATTTGACGTGCTGGTTGGAATTAACCTTCTGAGGGAAGGTCTGGACATACCCGAGGTCTCCCTTGTGGCAATACTGGATGCGGACAAGGAGGGCTTTCTTAGAACGGAAACATCTCTCATCCAGACCATCGGCCGTGCCGCCCGCAACGTCAACAGCAAGGTCATCATGTACTGTGACGGCATCAGCCCCGCAATGAAAGCGGCGATGGATGAAACGGACCGAAGAAGGAAGAAGCAGCAGGAATATAACGAGGCGAACGGGATAACTCCCAAGAGCGTAGAAAAGGGAATCAGAGAAGTAATCGAAGCAACCAAGGCCCTGGATGAGGATCTTGATGCAGGCGGCAGAAGTCCTGTGGAAATGACCCTGAAGGAACGCAAGGATTACGTTGCAAAACTGGAAAAGGAAATGAAGCAGGCTGCGGCGGATCTGCAGTTCGAGCGGGCAGCCCAGCTGAGAGATATAATATTCGAATACAGAGC
>CADBRY010000191.1 GCA_902797195.1 uncultured Eubacteriales bacterium | reverse complement strand
TATAATCTAATCCGTTGCGAAAGAAACTATGTGAGGAGGTGTAGTCATGGCAGTACCTAAGAGAAAAACTTCTAAGGCAAAAACAAAGCAGAGAAAGGCAGCCAACATGAAAATGAAGGCTCCGGGGCTTTCAGTTTGCCCACAGTGCCACGAGCCTAAGCTCCCGCACAGAGTCTGCCCGAATTGCAACTACTATGATGGAAAAGACGTCATGGCAGATGCGTAATAGCTGATCATTATCAGCCGGACAAAAAGACCAAATATAAAAACCCGTTCAACTTTTCAGCGAACGGGTTTTGTTTTTTCGAGGTTTCAGCCCGAGTCAGCCCGAGTCAGTCCGAGTCAGTCCGAGACGGCCTCAACAAGTGTCTCAGTACGAGGCGTTCTCAATAAGTGCCTCAGTCCGGCATGGTCTCAAGAAGCTTTTCTGCGATCTGAATGGCGTTGGTGGCAGCGCCTTTTCTGATATTGTCGGCAACGACCCAGATGTTAAGACCGTTCTCCACGGAAAAGTCTCTGCGGATACGCCCGATGTAGACTTCGTCGGTGCCTGCAGCATCCAGAGCCAGGGGATAGACATTGTTTTCAACGTCGTCCTGAAGGACCACTCCGGGAGCATTTCTGAACAGCTCCATTACATCTTCGATCTCAAAAGGTTTCTCAAGCTCGATATTGATGGATTCGCTGTGAGAATCAAACACGGGTACTCTTACGGTAGTTGCCGTAACCTTTATATCATCATCACCAAGGATCTTATGGGTTTCGTTGATCATCTTCATCTCTTCCTTGGTATAGCCGTTATCCATGAACACATCGATGTGAGGCAGACAGTTTCCTGCAATGGGATGTGCGTAAGCCTGAAGCTCTTCGTTGTTTCCCGCAAGTCCGTTCTTCAGGTCATTGATTCCTTTCATTCCGGAACCTGATACTGCCTGATAGGTTGAGTAAACGACTCTCTTGATCCCGTATTTGTCCTGAAGGGGCTTGAGGGCAACCATAGCCTGTATAGTGGAACAGTTGGGATTTGCGATTATACCATTGTTCCATGCGATATCATCAGGATTTACTTCTGGAACAACAAGAGGTACATTCTCGTCCATACGCCACTGGCTGCTGTTGTCAACGACGATGACGCCGTGCTCAGCTGCGATAGGAGCGTATTTGGCGCTTGTGGATCCGCCGGCACTGAAAAGTGCGATATCGATGGGCTTATCAAAGGAATGTTCGTTAAGCTCCTCAACGACATAGTCCTTGCATCTGAAATTTATTGTCTTTCCGGCAGAGCGGGCGGAAGCCATCAAATAGAGATTCTCATAGGGAAAATCTCTCTCTTCAAGAACCTTAAGGAAGGTGCTGCCAACGACTCCCGTGGCGCCTACAACTGCAATATTGGGTTTTCTCTTCATTTTGATCTTTCGGCCGTCTCGTATATAGCGGCTCTATACGTCCTTTCTCCCGATAATGGGTATTTTCCCCATGTCAGGGGCTTCATGAAAGTAATTCTACATCCAAAGGCAATGGTTGTAAAGGGTATTAAGAATTGTTAGAATATCAGTGTGTATAAGTGTTGGCAAAAGAAACAAATGGAGTGAGACATGAAGATTATGAGAAGAACGATTACGATCGTCCTTGCGGCGGTATTGATGGTGACACTTCTAACACCTGTAACGGGAAAAGCATATGCAGCCGGAACGGGCGCTGTTCCAAGCGGAACGGTAATTGTAACCATGAATCCACCGGCAGGACATACGGGCTGGGTAAAAAGAGGAGACTACTACTATTTTTACTTCAACGGAACACCCCTTAAAGGCTGGCAGAAAATCGGAGGCAAATGGCACATTCTAAACGGTATAACAGGAGCTCTTTATAAAGTGATCCCCCAGGTGACATTTTCCGGAGCAAACAACAAGCAGCCAAAGGGAAAAGTCCTGATATCCACTGCTGTTCCGCCTAAATATACAGGCTGGATAAAAAGAGGAAACTACTTCTATCATTACTACAATGGTCATCCCATGAAGGGGATCAAAAAGATCGGCGGTGTTTGGTACAACCTGAACGGTACCACCGGCGCACTTTACCGTGTGATAGGGGATGACATGGACCATAAAGCCCAGAGATACAACAGCAACAGGAGCTACCTTGTACTGGTAAGCTACGACGCACACAGAGTCAGGATCTACAGGGGTCAGCAAAACAACTGGGAAAGAGTCAAAAACTTCTCATGCACCATGGGCGCAAGAAGCACAAGGACGCCAAGAGGAACATATACGATCAAGAACAAAGGAAGGTATTTCAATACGGGAAGCAGAGGTCGCTGCTGGTACTGGACTCAGTTCTACGGCAACTACCTTTTCCACAGCGTCATATATAACAGGAACAGTTCGCCAAATCATATTATCGACGGACGCCTTGGGATCAATGCGTCTCACGGATGCATTCGCCTGAAACTTAAAAACGCCAAGTGGATATATGACAACGTTCCAAGAAGGACAAAAGTAGTTATTTACTAAGAGGATATGAGCGACAACATACAGGATAAAATATCCGGTGATCGAGAAACAGGCGGTCTGGGATTACTCACCAGACATGTTAGAGCAGGGGCACAGACTCTCAGGTTAAAGGGTCTGTGCGCTCTTAGGATGCCATGGCTTAAAGGGGAACCTGATCCTTCGAAGGTCACCTTTGGACACATAGACCGGGACAGCTATGAAAGAGGAGAAATAAGGGGACACCTTAAAGGAAAAGGGATCCCATTTCTTTTGGGTTTCAGGATCTATCCCTATGTCATCGACATAGACTACGAAACCGCATACAACATGGATATCCAGAACAAGATCTGCTTCTACTACGACGGCGTCATGGAAAAGGGCGTCAACTACAATCTGCGGGAGCGGAGAGTCGGGGACTACAAGAACACAAGGATAATCAGAAAAAACGGAATGGCCATGTTTTTCCGCCAGACCGTCAGAAACAAGCTTTGGTTCACCGTGCGCCCTGAGATACCCTATGACAGACCTGCGGGCCAGCTCAAGATTCTTCTGGCCTGGCTTATCTCAAAAATACAGGGCAACTCCGACACCATACTCATGTACGAGAAAGAAGCATCCAGATTCGAAGAAAGCGGCTCCGTTCTCTTCGAAAAGCTGGTGGACCAGGGGTATCGGAACGTAAGATACATCATAAACAAAGGCAACCCCGCCATAGACAAAATGAGCGACCGGTGCAGAAACCAGCTCATCTATAAAAACACCTTCAACCATCTTCTCCAATTCTTCAGATGCAATAAATTCGTAGGCACCGAGACCATGGATCACTCCATGCAGCTCAGGACCGCAAACAGGCTTGTTATGAAGAAGCTCAGGGACGAAGACCTGACATACATTTTCCTTCAGCACGGAGTAATGTACATGGTTTCTCTGGATGCTACCGCCAGAGCCGGATTCAGAGAAGTGAAGAGAAAAAAGGACAGAATCGTGGTTTCATCCGAAGCCGAAGCCATGCACTTCATAAGACTTGGAGAATTCAAACCCGAGGATCTTTACGTAACAGGTCTGGCAAAGTTCGACAACAGCTTCAGATACGAGGATGCGGATCTTATCATGATCATGCCCACATGGCGCAGATGGGAAGCCAACGAAGCCTTGAAGGACTTTGAAAACACAGGTTATTACAGGATGCTCATGAGGATGGTGGATTCGGTCCCCGATGAATACAAGGACAGAATCGTAATCATGCCACATCCCCTTATGAGACAGATGGTGGAAGAATCCAACACCACCCTGAATAAGTATTTCAGACCTGACATGTCTCACGGTGAGGTCTTGAGACACACCCGGATGCTCATAACGGACTATTCATCTATAGCCTATGATGCTTTCTACAGAGGAGCCAACGTGGTCTTCTGCTGGGAAGATATGAATGAGTGTATGGCTCACTACGGGGATGCTCATCTCATGCTGACTGAATACAACGCATTCGGCGATATAACATATAACGAGGATCAGAGAAGAAAAGCCTTTGAAAAG
>CADBRY010000190.1 GCA_902797195.1 uncultured Eubacteriales bacterium | reverse complement strand
GGATAGGTCAGCGTGTACAGCACGCCCTCTTTTGGGATGTTGTCTTCTTCAGCCGCAAAAGAGGTAAGGCTGAATCCCATGACAAGCACCATGGAAAGTGCGATCAGTGATATTGCTTTTTGAGGGGAGATTATAGGGGTTTGTCGTTTTTTTGTGTGAGGTCTGTTTTCTCAAAGGCAAGGCGTGGGTAGTCGTCTTCTTCCACGTATATGGTCCCGCAGTGAGTAAAGCCCAGTTTTTCAAGCAGGCGCTGCATGACTTTGTTGTCTCCGTTTGTGGGGCCCCATTGGTTGGGGTTTCCGGTTTTGACCATCTGCTCTCTGGCATAAACGTAGATCTGCATCATACGTTGGAAATCGCGTTCCGTTGACTTTCTAACTCTCATTTCAGATCACCCACAACATCTGCCATCGTGATATTCTTTAATTCGTTTTCCATTGCATCCTGCACCCGCCGGATCTTGTCGTCCAGGGCTTTGTGTATGTTGCCGCCGACGACGCAGTCAGGATGGGGATTCTCGTGGAAATGAAAGAGGCCGGTTTCGTCCACCGTATCAACCGCTTTGTAGATATCGTAGAGAGAGATATCTTTTGGCGGCTTCGCAAGCCTGGATCCACCACTGCCCTGCCTGGAGTCGATGATGCCTGCCTCTTTCAGTTTCGACAGTACAGTCCTTATTATTACCGGATTGACCTGGATGCTTGAGGCCAGTACCTTGCTGGTTACTCTCTGCTCATCCTGAAATAAGTCTATGAATGCCAGAGCGTGTACGGCAATGGTGAATCTGCTTGTGATCTGCATAAAATACTTTGGCGTTACTCGCTTACTACGCTGATTCTTTCTTTGATGTGGCTGCCCGACTGGATCTCGTCAACCATAGCGATTGCGTAATCGGCGTATGAGATAACGCTCTCTCCTTTACTGTTTAGTGTCAGTTCTTCTCCGCCGAGGATGTACTTTCCTGTTCTTTCTCCCTCTGCCTGAAAGTCTCCGGCCGGGCTTACATATGTCCAGTTTACATCGTCGACTTTTCTCAGCTCTTCAAGAAGCTTGCCGTGAGCGTTTACTACGGGCATGGCCTCTTCCGGAAATGGGGTGACGTCCACAACTGTCTGGGTGTGCTCAGGATCCACATACAGGCTTCCGGCGCCGCCTACGATGACGAGTCTCTTGTCCGTTCCCCTGAGGAGATCTACAAGATGCATGCTCGCATCGCAGATGGTGCTTGCGGTGTCAGGGGCCCATGAGCCATATGCATTTACTACTGCATCGAAGTCCGCCAGGTCTTCTTTCGTGAGATCGAAGAGGTCCTTGATGATGGCCTCTTTGGCGGCGCTCCTGTTCTCTCCCCTGACTACGGCTGTGACGTCCATGCCGCGGTTTACTGCTTCCTCGGTGATGAGTCTTCCTGCTTTTCCGTTTGCTACTACTACTGCTACCTTCATTTTATCTTTCCTCCTTGATGTTGTCAATTTATTTATTACAACTTACGGGGATAAGATAGCATGGTTGGTTGAAGTTGTCAATAGTTTTATTACAAGTTTTTGTTTCGGTTTATATTACAAGTTTTTTGTTCTTGGTGGTTGGGCGGTGGATCAGTTGCCTTTGCATGAGCCAATTGCAAGTGTCTTCAATCTCTGCACAAAATCCTTAAAGTGCCATTTTTGCACTTATATTATGTTTTTAGGTGCAATTATTGCACTTTATATGGACGTAAAGGTGCAACAATGATATACTGTTCCCGAGGTGATGAATCATGGAAACTACAATAAAGGAATTACGCACAGCCTGTGGTCTTACTCAGGCCGAAACATCGGCGCTGACTGGTATACCTCTAAGAACCTACAAGATGTATGAGAATGACCCTTCAAGAAAAGGCACCATCAAGTACAACTACATTCTGCAAAAGCTTGAAGAGTACAGCCTGATAGACGAGAATCATGGATTGCTTTCAACCGATGACATAATAGAAGCCTGCTCGGAAGTATTCGAAGATTATGATGTACAATACTGCTATCTATTTGGATCCTATGCTAAGGGTACAGCAACAGAGACCAGCGATGTGGACCTGCTCGTCTCTACAAAAGAAACCGGACTCAAGTTCTATGGTCTGACCGAGAGACTTCGCGAACAACTTAGGAAAAAGGTCGATCTGATCAGCCTTGATCAGCTCAATGACAATCCCGAACTACTGAACGATATACTGAAGGATGGCGAGAAAATCTATGAGCAAAGATAACCGATACTATCTTGAAAAGATGCAGGAAAATGTAGAGTTCATACTTGAACATATGGATGGCGTAAGCAAGAACGATCTTGAAAGTGATCCAGTATTACTCGACTCCATGATGCTGAGACTTGTCCAGATATCAGAAGACGCTCGAAATCTGAGTGATACCTTCAGAGAGAAAAACTCTCACATCCCGTGGATAGATATTTATGGACTTAGGAATCGTATAGTCCATGACTATGGCCATGTTGACCTGGGGATTATATATGATACTCTAAAAAGCGATGTTCCAGATATTAAAGTATTCATAGAAAAGTCGCTTTACACAGCAGATTAGCATCTTGTTCAAACATATACCGGCAGCGCCTGCTGCCATTTTCTTATATGCACTCCTTCATGAAACACATTATTTCTATACGGTGCAAGCTTAATATGTCACCCAGCGCGAATGCCATAGGCCCTAAGAGCTCCGCTGCTCTTCCGCCGGCCTTTCACAGGGGCCGCGGCGAGTAGCGCACAGGTTTTATGAGGCCTCTCGGAGTCAACCGCGAACGCCTCATTCGCGCAAAACACCCTCCAGTTGGAAAACCGCATTTGTACGACCATTTCTTCCAACTATCGACGCGGAATATTTGGAAGAACTGCTTTAGCTCTATCCAGACTTCCAAACGCAGAAGATGAATCTTTGGAAGAACTACCTTGTAACTACTCAGTCTTCCAAACGCGCAGGAGAAATCTTTGGAAGAGATGCTTTATCTCTATCCATTCTTCCAAACTCAGACGGGAAATCTTTGGAAAAGTTGCTTTATCTCTATCCATTCTTCCAAACTCAGGCGGGAAATCTTTGGAAGAGTTGCCTATGCAGGGCCTATACTTCCAAACTCAGAGGATGATTCTTTGGAAGAGTTGCCTTTACATGACCCAGTCTTCCAAACGCAGACTTTATTTGTCACCAAGCGCGAATGCCATAGGCCCTAAGAGCTCCGCTGCTCTTCCGCCGGCCTTCCACAGGGGCCGCGGTGAGCAGCGTACAGATATTAAAGGGCCTGCCGGGGTCAATAACGAACGCCTCATTCGCGCAAATCATCCTCCAAGTGAAAGAATTGCCCTTGTGGACTTGATACCTTCACCTTCCAAAGCGGCTGAGGTGAAAGAATTGCCCTTGTGGACTTGATATGTTCGTCAGCCAGCCCACGTTTTCATATCAGATCCGTCTGCTGGAAGAAGAGGTGGGATTTCAGATCTTTTACCGCAATGGAAAAGGAGCCGAGCTGACTCCTGCCGGCTCCCAGTTCGTCACTTATCTGACCGGTATGAGAGAGGAGCTTAAGCGCGCCGTGGAGCAGGGACAGAATTTCAGCGCCAAGTATAAGGACAGCATCAGCATCATCATGATGGTTCGTCAGGCCGTATATTTTCTGCCCGAGGCCATGCGGCTCTTTGAAGAGTCGGATCCTGAAGTACAGATCAAACCCATGTTCCAATACGAGAACAGTCTGGACACATTTCTGAAAGGCGATGCGGACATTG
>CADBRY010000189.1 GCA_902797195.1 uncultured Eubacteriales bacterium | reverse complement strand
GTGGCAGCCGCGCTCAAACAGGAAGTGAAGGTGAGGAAGGAAGAGACCGACAAGAGGATAGCGGAGCTTGAAAAGAGTCTTAAGGAGCTGGAGGATCAGAAAAAAGAACTGAGGACGCTGAAGGCCGCAGGTCAGAAACTCCAGAAAAAAATAGAGGATTCCCGGAAGAAAAAAGAAGAGCTTGTCCTGGAAGTGGAGGGCATAAACAGTAGGATACAGACAGTGAAGAAGACCCTGGAAGGGTTGTCTTTCGAAGAAGAAGAGAGCCTGAGAGAAGAAGTGAGAGAAGCCACCTACGAGAGAAACTCCATGAGGAGCACCATCGAAGAGGCATCGGCCAGAAGGCTGGGGAATGAAAATAATCTCAAGGGGCTCAGAAAAGAACATGAAGCCTTCACCGAAAGAGAGGAGAGGTTCACCGGCGTCAAAGGACTTGCGGACACCGTGGGAGGAACCAGATCCGGAGCGGAAAAGATTATGCTGGAGACCTATGTACAGATGAGGTTTTTTGATAGAATAATCGAGAGAGCGAACACCAGGCTCATGGTGATGACGGCAGGCAGATACCGTATGGTCCGAAGGAAGGAGGCTGCATCCAATAAAGGACAGAGCGGCCTTGACCTTAATATAATGGACTATCACAACGGGACGGAAAGAGACATAAGGACCCTGTCGGGAGGAGAATCATTCGACGCTTCTTTGGCCCTTGCACTGGGACTTTCAGATGAAGTCCAGTCATCCGCAGGGGGAATAAAGCTGGACACCATGTTCGTCGACGAAGGATTCGGTTCACTGGATCCGGAAGCTCTCGACAGAGCGGTCTCTGCCCTGTCGTCCCTGGGAGAGGGACACAGACTGGTAGGTATCATATCTCACGTGGAAGAAATGAAGAACAGAATAGACAGGCAGATCCGCGTCTTTAAAAACGATGACGGGACCAGTCGGGTGGAAATAGTTTCTTAGGATATTTAAGAAAGTGAGAGAAAAACATGCTTAGAGAAAACAGGATTTGGATAGGTAACAATGAGGCGGGTCAGCCGGTATTCATGGAACCGAAGATGGCTAACCGCCACGGTCTCGTTGCGGGAGCCACGGGTACGGGAAAAACCGTCACCTTAAAAGTCATGGCGGAGACCTTCAGCGAGATGGGCGTCCCAGTATTCATGGCGGATGTGAAGGGTGACATCGCAGGCATGATAAATCCCGGAGCTGACAGCGAAGATATGCAGGAGAGGATCAAAAGATTCGGACTCGCCGAACAGGGATTTCAGTTTGAAGGATTCCCCGCAAATCTTTGGGACATATACGGAGAAAAAGGCATCCAGCTGAGGACCACCATCTCCGAGATGGGACCCCTGCTCCTTTCCAGAATACTGGATCTCAACGAGCTGCAGAGCGATATACTCACGGTCATCTTCAAGATAGCCGACGACAACAACATGCTGCTCATGGACATAAAAGACCTTAAGGCAATGCTGGCCTACGTGGACGAAAACAGCGGAGCCTTCCAGGCGGACTACGGGAAAATAAGCAGCGCCTCCATCGGGGTGATCACCCGCGCCCTTGTGAGCCTTGAGACGGCAGGGGGAGACAAATTCTTCGGGGAGCCTGCCCTGAACCTTTCGGACTGGCTGGCTCAGGAAAACGGCAAAGGCGTCATCAACATTCTGGACAGCTCTTCTCTCATCAACAACGGACGGCTCTATTCGACCTTCCTTCTCTGGCTGCTCTCAGAGCTCTTTGAGTTGATGCCGGAGGTGGGAGATCTGGACAAGCCCAAGATGATATTCTTCTTTGACGAAGCCCATCTGCTGTTCACCGATGCTCCCAAGGCCCTCCTGGAAAAGATAGAGCAGGTGGTCAAGCTAATCAGGTCAAAGGGAGTTGGAGTCTACTTCTGCACCCAGAACCCCAAGGATATTCCGGGCGGAGTCCTGGCCCAGCTGAACAACAAGATACAGCACGGGCTCAGAGCCTATACCCCGGCAGAGCAGAAGGGCGTGGAAGCCGCGGCGGAATCCTTCAGAGCGAATCCGGGATTCGACACCTACGAGACCATACTGAATCTGGGAACAGGTGAAGCGGTGGTGTCTTTCCTGGATGAAGGTGGCGTGCCCACGGTGGCCGAGAAGGTGGCGATCCTGCCTCCGAGAACGTCCTTTGGAACCATAACCGACGATCAAAGGAACCAGAAGGTCCAGGCAAGCCTCCTCTACAGCAAGTACGCCACGCCGGTGGACAGCGAATCCGCCTACGAATTCCTTCAGAGAAAGGGTCTCGAGGATCAGCAGGCGGCAGAGGCCGCTCAGGCGGAGGCTGAAGCTGCAAAGGCAAAGGAGGCCGAGGAAAAAGAAGCTGCCAAGATCGCCGAAAAAGAAGAAAAAGAAGCGGCCAAAGCTGCAGAAAAAGAACGTAAAGAAGCGGAAAAAGCCGCCGAAAAAGAAGAGAGAGAAGCGGAGAAAGAAGCCAAAGCCAAAGCCCGGGAAATGAAAAAAGTGGGCAACACCGTAATGGGAACCGTTGGCCGGGAAGTGGGAAAGAATCTCGGCAAGGCCTTCGGCCCCTTTGGCAAGACATTGGGCGGCAACCTGGGTGCCCAGCTGGCCAGAGGCATTATGAACACTCTGATAAAGAAATAGAAAAACGTGACGGCGTCACGGAAGAGGATATATAATACTGATAGAATACAAGAGGTAAAAGGGGTTTATAATAAACTGAACTTGTTAAGCGAAAGGAGCGATTCTCATGGGAGAGATCACACTGACAAAAGACAACTTTGAAGCTGAAGTAATCAATTCCGACAAGCCTGTCCTGGTGGACTTCTGGGCGGTATGGTGCGGACCCTGCCAGGCACTTGCGCCTACCATCAAGGAGATCGCAGAGGATTACGAAGGAAAGATCAAGATCGGAAAGGTCAACGTAGACGAGCAGCCGGAGCTGGCACAGCAGTTCGGCATACTGAGCATACCTACGCTGATCTACTTCAAGGACGGAAAAGAAGAGGACAAAATCATCGGCCTGCAGACGAAGGCTGAGATAGAAGCTATTCTCAAATAAAAAACAGGGAAATGAAAAATGGATGAGCTGCTGACCTGGCTGGAACAACTGCCCTTTTGGAAGAACCTGTCCCAGGAGGAAAAAGACAGGACTCTCAGTCTTTCGGTGATAAGAGAATATGAAAAGGGCAATATCCTTCATGCAACAGACGGAGACTGTCTGGGTCTTGCTATGGTCCTGAGCGGGTCCGTACGGGCATACATGATGTCCGAAGAAGGCCGGGAGATCACTCTCTACCACATCCACGACGGAGAGTGGGATGTGCTGACGGCATCCTGCATCATGTATCAGATAACCTTTGATACCCAGATGGTCATCGAAGAGGAAAGCAGGATACTGATCGTGCCGACCACAGCCCTGGCCCGCCTCAAGGAAGAGAACATCTACGTGCGCAGCTTCATATATGAAGCACTCACAGAGAGGTTTTCCGATGTGATGTGGACCATACAACAGATTCTTTTTTACGGCATAGACCAGAGGGTCGCCGCCTACCTTGTGCACCGGGCTGAAGAACAGGGATATTCCCTGAGTGATGCCGGCGGGACCAAGGGTTCCGCAGGAGGCGCCGGCGGGGATGATCCGGTCATAATGGTGACCCACGAGGAGATCGCCCGGGAAATCAACACGGCGAGAGAAGTGGTGGCAAGGATTGTAAAACACTTCATCAACGACGGACTGGTGGAAACGGGAAGAGGCAAGGTAAAAATAAAAGATCCCCGCAGGATCTATGAACTTGCGGGGGATCTTATCTGACGCTCAGGGAGGCGGGTCTCGCGGTAAGAAGCTACCCGCTGATTTCTTCGTAGAGAGCCTTGAAAGCAGGCATGGAATTGACGATGGTTTTGTGATCCACACAGTAGGCCAGGCGCACATAGCCGGGACAGGCGAAGGATTTTCCGGGAACCATGAGTATGTGATGATCCTTTGCAAGCCTGCAAAATTCAACGTCATCGTCTATTAACGATTTAACGAAAAGGTAAAAAGCCCCCTCAGGGCGTATACATTCATAGCCTATTTGAGTCAGACCCTCGTAGAGGGTTTTTCTGTTTTTATCATAGGCGTCGATATCCGTGGAACAGTCCAGACATCTGGCCACAACCTTCTGCATCAGAGAGGGAGCGTTGACATATCCAAGTATCCTTCCTGCGATGTTGGCCGCTGCTGCGGCGTTTTCAAAATCGTGCACTTCGGAGGGGATGACGATGTATCCGATCCTCTCTCCG
>CADBRY010000188.1 GCA_902797195.1 uncultured Eubacteriales bacterium | reverse complement strand
CTCCTCTTCCGGCATCCACCTGATGTCTATCACATCGTGAAGACCGATCTGCTGCATGACCATTGCCACTTCGTGATATCCTCCGGGCAGCTTGCCCCGGACGTCCAGACACAGATTTATTTTTGCGTAAGCGTTTATGCTGATTTCATTCATATTATCTACCCGCCATATTATGCAGTGCACCATTAATGGAGAAGGCGGGTCACAGACCCGCCTTCTTAATTGATTTTATTTCTTCTTACCCTTTTTCTTGCCGGAATTCTTTTTCTTTCCAGACTGGTTCTTCGGGTTGGTAGTTCCCTTATTTGTCTTTTTCTCACCGCTGTTCTGTGAGGATTTTTTGACTTCAGGCTTGTATGTGCCTCCGGCCTTTGTTATGGGAGCCGGTGCAGATACTCTCTTGTTCTTTTCCCTGCGCATCTTTTCAAGGATCTCCGCTTCAAGAGCAGCTTCAGCCTCTCTGCGCTTCTCTTCCGCCTCTTCCTTCTTGCGCTTTTTCTTATTGTCTCTTTCTACGATCTCATCGACGCTCTTGCCCGTCTTCTTGGCTTCCTTGTATGGGTTGCTTCCCTTGGTCGTCTTTTCTTCCTTTTTCTTTTCTTCGGCCTTCTTTGCGCTCCTTACCGTAAAGAATACCATACCCACCATCATGCCCACCATGAGGATCATGTAGACTAATGTGGATCTCTGCTGGTTCAATGTCTTGACCTTTATGGTTGTGGTCTGGTTGTACTTTGTGCCGTCGGATGCCTGAAGGCCATCGCCGATGGTCAGGATATATGTCTCGTCGCCTTTTATCTGGATGTCGTTTTTGTTGTTGTCGCTGTAGTCTGCGGCAACCAGCACAAGACCCCTCTTACGCTCTTTTCCCGTGTCATAGTAGACCTTGACCGGTATTTTTTCTCCTTCTTCATCCTTGAGGGTAAACTGTTTTGCGTTGTTTTTGTATACGGTCTTGTTGGCCGGAACCATTTCCTTGGAGAAATAGATCTTGATACTGAAATTGTCGATGGCTACCCTTTCATCTCCGTCCGCGGGTGATGAGGAACGCACCTCAAATCCCGGTTCCGTCACTGCGGCAGTCTTTTCCACAGCCGCCGCACCAATGGGCGCCATCATGGCGAGTCCTGTTATCATCACACATATAAGTGCAATTATTCTTTTCATTCTTTTTCCTCCGGTCTGTCTGTATTTTTTCGGCTTCGCAGGTTTTCGAAAAATTCACTGAGTATACTGGAACATTCCTCCCGCAAAACTCCGTTCACTATTCTAGTGTGATGGTTAAGGGCCTCCTCCTGAGGTATGTTGAACACCGATCCGCAGGCCCCTGCCTTTGGGTCCATCGCTCCGATCACAAGATTTTCGATCCTGGACCATACTATGGCGCCGGCGCACATACTGCAGGGTTCCAGGGTGACATACATGGTGCACCCTGTGAGCCTCCAGCCTCCCAGCTTGGCTGCCGCCTGTCTTATGGCGATCATCTCCGCGTGAGCCGTAGGGTCGTTGTCCGTTCGCGTCCGGTTATATCCCCGGGCTATGATCTCATCATCACGGACGATAACAGCCCCTACGGGAACCTCTTCAAGTTCGGCGGCCTTTTCCGCCTCCAAGAGAGCTTCCCTCATGTATTTGTTCACAGACTTGTTCATGTTATCACATTTCCATTATCCATTCAAGGATTCCGGCCATTCACTTCTGAGCGTCCGGCCATTCACTTCCGGGCATCCAGGTATTCGCTCCTGAGCATTGAATAGATCCTGGTTTCCCTCAGGGACCCGTCGTATATCCTGTATGCGTCTCTCAAAGTCCCCTCGTAGGTGAAGCCGCATTTTGAGATAACACTCTGACTGCGGTGGTTGGTTTCAGATGTCCTTATCATCAGGACCTTCAGTCCCATCTCCTGGAATGCATAGTCTATTATTCTCCCGGCGGCCTCCGTCATAATGCCCCTGCCCCAGTAGTCTTCCGAAAGGGAATATCCAAGCTCCCTGCTTGAGATCCCTGTCCTGATCTTATCCGGCTCAAGACCGATGCTTCCGATGACTTTATCATCTGCCTTGTGGACTATGGCCCATGTGGTATTCACACGAAAAATGCGGTCGATGATCGCCTTTGATTCCTGTACCGATGCATGGGGTCTCCATCCTGCGGCCGGACCCACGTTGGGATTTTTCGCGTACTCGTAAAGGGCCGGTGCGTCCTTCTTCGTCCAGCTGCGGAGTATAAGTCTTTCTGTTTCCAGTGTGGGAACTTTTATCTTCATGACTTTTATTCTGTGGTACTGAGGATCTCCTTGTTCTTTTCAACCTGGCTTACCTTCATATTGGAAGCCTCCTCGGGATCCACCTCTTCGTTCAACGCAAGTATG
>CADBRY010000187.1 GCA_902797195.1 uncultured Eubacteriales bacterium | reverse complement strand
CCCCTCAAGGGAAAACATTTTCTGGTCACAAGACCTGAGGGCGGGGCGTCCCGTCTTGCGGAGGGCCTCAGGCGTCTCGGTGCAAAGGCAACGGTTCGCCCGGCCATAAAGACTTCCCCAATAAGGCCTTTGGATCTGCCGAAGGACAGCGGAAGTTTTGACACAGTGGTGTTCACCAGCGGAGCGGGAGTCAGCTCATTTTGTGACTGGCTTCTTGAAGAAGGAAATGACATGCGCTGGTTTGCGGGCAAAAAAATCGCCTGCATAGGAAAGGCAACGGCGGCGGCTTTGAGAGGATACGGGATCTCCGCAGATTTTGTACCCAGCGTTTTCAGCGGCAAGGTTCTGGGTGAGGAAATGCTGGCGGAAGGTTTCGTGAATGAGAAGAGCAGAGTCCTTCTTTTAAGGACGAACATCGCATCGGAGGATGTTACGGATGTGTTGAAAAAAGCAAGCATTGCCTTTGCAGACGTACCCGTATACACCACGGAATTGCTCCGGGCTGAACCGGAAGCAGGCGAAGACTACGACGTGATCACATTTACCAGCAAGAGCTGTGTGGATGGATACGTTAAAAGCGCAGGAGATAGATCCCACAAGGGAGAACGGGCTCTGTGCATAGGTGAAAAGACGGCGGAAGCTGCAAGGAAGGAAGGCTTCGATGTGACGGTCTCCCATGAGGCCACCATCGACAGCATGCTGGACAAAGCAGTTGAAATGTATGCAGGGAGGAAATAAGGATGGAAATGAAGAACCGGCCAAGGCGGCTGAGAAAAACTCCCCTGGTAAGGGGGTTGGTCAGAGAGACCAGAATGTCAAAGGACAGCCTGATCTATCCCATATTTTTTGAGGAGGGAGAAAACATCAAGGCGCCCATCGAGACCATGCCCGGGCAGTATCGCTACAGTCCCGACAGGGCATCGGAGATCATTGAAGAATGCCTTGAGCACGGTGTGAATAAAGTGCTGCTCTTTGGGATCCCGAAGGAAAAAGATGAAGTGGGGACCCAGGCCTATCACGACCACGGGATAGTTCAGGAAGCAACGCGGGCCATAAAGACGAAATACGGAGATGAGATCTACGTGGTGTGCGATATCTGCATGTGTGAATACACATCCCACGGTCACTGCGGCATCCTCCACGGCCAGGAGGTGGACAACGACGAGACGGTCGCCCACCTGCAGAAGATCGGGGTGTCCCAGGCGGCGGCGGGAGCGGACATGGTTGCTCCCTCGGATATGATGGACGGAAGAGTGGGAGCCATAAGGGAAGCCCTGGATGAGAATGGCTTTAAGGATATTCCCATCATGTCCTATGCGGCGAAATTCGCTTCGTACTACTACGGACCCTTCAGGGATGCGGCGGATTCGGCTCCCGCATTTGGAGACAGAAGAGCCTATCAGATGGATCCTCACAATGGAAGAGAGGCCATGAAGGAGGCCATGCTGGACGAGGAAGAGGGTGCCGACATCCTTATGATAAAACCGGCCATCGCCTACCTGGACCTGATAAAAGAGCTGAGCTACAGGACGGATCTTCCTCTGGCAACATACAGCGTCAGCGGGGAGTATTCCATGATAAAGGGAGCGGTGGCTGCCGGCCTTATAGATGAATACGGGATAATGTGTGAAAGCACAGTTGCAATGTACAGAGCGGGAGCCGATATCCTGATCACATATTTTGCGAAGGAGATCGCCGATGCCATGGAGAAAGGAGACATAGGATGAACACCAAGAAATCCAGCGAACTGTTTGCAAGAGCTAAAAAGGTAATGCCCGGAGGAGTCAACAGCCCGGTGAGGGCCTACGGCTCAGTGGGAATGGACCCCCTGTATATAGAGAAGGCCAAAGGCAACAGGATCTGGGATGCGGACGGCAACGAATACATTGACTTTGTGGGATCCTGGGGACCTATGATATTGGGACACGCCGACAGAGAGGTTCTGGATGCCATAGCCCAAAACATGGAGAAGGGACTGAGCTTCGGCGCCTGCGCCGAGCTTGAAGTTGAGCTGGCTGAACTGGTGGTGGAAAACATTCCTCACATCGACAGGATCAGAATGGTGAACAGCGGAACCGAAGCCACCATGAGCGCTCTGAGGATCGCAAGGGGATATACGGGAAGAAACAAGATAATAAAATTCGAAGGATGTTATCACGGTCACAGCGATGGACTGCTTGTGAAGGCCGGCTCCGGAGCCATGACATACGGCAATCCCGACAGCGCCGGAGTCACAAAGGGCGCAGCGGAGGATACTCTGGTAGCTTCATATAACGACCTTGAGAGCGTAAAGGCTCTGTTCGCAGAGAATTCCGGACAGATAGCCTGCGTTATAGTTGAACCTGTGGCAGCCAATATGGGTGTGGTCCTTCCGGAGGAAGGCTTCCTTGAGGGACTGAGGAAGATCTGCACCGTTGAAGGCGCACTGCTCATAATCGATGAAGTAATAACCGGATTCCGCCTTGCCTTTGGAGGAGCCTGTCAGCGTCTGGGACTTGAGCCGGACCTTGTTACCTACGGTAAGATCATCGGCGGAGGAATGCCTGTGGGCGCCTACGGCGGCAAGAAAGAGATAATGGAGGCCGTATCTCCGACGGGACCTGTTTACCAGGCAGGGACACTTTCGGGAAATCCCATCGCCATGACTGCGGGACTTGTTACACTTAAGAAACTGCTTAAGGATCCGGGGATCTACGCTCATCTTGATGACATGGGAGCCAAGCTTGCGGCAGGCCTCAGGGAGGTTACGGGCAATACCGTAAATCAGATAGGCTCTCTGGTTGGAATGTATCTTACAGATCAGCCGGTGAGAAGCTATGCTGAAGCCGCTGCAGCGGACACAAAGAAATTCCCCGAAATGTTCAAGGCTCTTCTTGAAAATGGCGTGTATATCGCACCATCACCTTTTGAATCCATGTTTATTTCAAGTCCCTTCACCGAGGGAGATATCGAAAAAGTGCTTGAAGCATACAAGGCGGCTGCCGGGCGTTAAGACCCGGCTCCGCCCATCCCTTATTTATCTCGCATATGAGCAGGCAACATGGTATAATGTTAGTCGAAAAACAGAACGTTTTGCAAAAAATGGAAGCAAGCGTTTTGTTTGCGTGCTGTTGTTACAGTAGAATCCACAGCATTAGGAGAAGTGTATGTACGCGGGGAGAATAGAACGACTGATCAGCAGATATTCGCCTATTCCTGTCTGTTCCATCAACATGCAGGGAAAAGTGACGAGGGCCGGAGGAAGGATCGACGAGGTCTTTAAATACGACGGCATCGTTGAAGGCGACATCTATGTGCTGACAGGAATAAAACTTCAGGAAATAATTGAGGCGGCCCACAATGGAGAGAGCCTCTACATAGAGAGAAACGACAGGGAATTCAAGATCGTCACCAGCATACTCGGTGAAGGGGAGACTGCTTCCATATTCCTCTACTTTCTCGACATTACCGCATATAAGCAGCTTAAGGCCAGGTATGAAGCGGAAAAGCTCTGCATAATCATAGTAAGCATCGACAACTTCGATGAACTCAGCGGAAATGTGGGTGAAGACAGAGAAGTTGAGCTTACCGGCGAGATCGACAGGCTCATAAGAGGATGGGCAATGAAGCAGGAAGCGGCCATTTTCCGCTACAAGGAGCACCTGTACGGGTTTGCGGTGACAAATGAGAAGCTTCAGGAACTCATAGAGGACAACTTCTCCATACTGGATGAAGCCAGGAATATGGAGACGGAAAGCGACTTTCCAGTTACGGTCAGCATAGGCGTCGGCATAGGAGGAGAGACTCCAAGGCAGAATGACTCCTTTGCCCAGGACGCCCTGGACATAGCCCTCGGCCGTGGAGGAGATCAGGCGGTCATCAAGGACGGTGATGTCCTGGAGTACTACGGCGGTAAGACACAAGGGTCAGGGAAAAGCAACAAGGGTAAATCCAGAATAATATCCCACGCCCTGGTTGCCCTGATGAATCAGTCACACAGGGTGTTCATCATGGGACATAAGAATCCGGACATGGACTGCTTCGGAGCCACCCTGGGCATCAGCAGGATAGCAAACTGCACGGATAAGGAAGCCTATGTGGTCCTTGGAGACTACGACAGCACCATGGAGGAAATGATAGAAGACGCCCGGGCAACGGGAGACTACCAGTTTATTTCAGGTGAAAAGGCAACTTCTCTTTTCACGGAAGAGGATATGGTGGTCGTCCTGGATACCCACAGACCGGGACTGGTGGAATGTTTGGATATCGTAGAAAAGGCGGAGAGGCTTGTGGTAATAGACCACCACAGAAGAGCGGAGGACATCATACCAAACCAGACCCTTTCATATCTGGAACCCTACGCCTCGTCGGCATCGGAGCTTGTGACGGAAGTCATCCAGTACGCCATTGACAGAAAAGACCTGACAAAGATGGCGGGAGATGCGCTCCTTGCAGGGATCATGCTGGACACAAACAGATTTGCCGTCAAGGCCGGCGTCAGAACCTTTGAGGCGGCATCCTGGCTCAGAAGGGCGGGAGCCGATCCCCAGAAGGTCAGGAGATATTTCCAGTCCGACGCGGAGAACTTCAAGGCAAGAGCAACCTGCATAGTGAACGCCAAGGTGCTGGATGGAGGCATCGCCATGACCATCCACGAAGGGCGCCACGCAAACAGTCAGATAGTAAACTCCCAGGTAGCCGACGAGCTGCTTAAGATCAAGGGCATCGAGGCAAGCTTCGTGGCAGGCCAGGACATAGACGGATATACGGTGGTAAGCGCCAGATCCCTTGGGGATATAAACGTACAGTTGATAATGGAAAAGTTCGGCGGCGGAGGACATCTCAACACTGCCGGCGCAAAGGTGGAAATGTCTCCCGAAGAGATTCTTTCCCAAATAGAGGAGACACT
>CADBRY010000186.1 GCA_902797195.1 uncultured Eubacteriales bacterium | reverse complement strand
CTTATGCTGTCCATATCCGTGGAGTAATCACCCTGACCTGTGTTCGAAACGATGGATGCCTTCCAGTTATAGGTTCGTTCATAGATGTTTTCCACGCCGGGATAGTTGGCCTTCTTCAGTTCATCAAGATATTTTTTAAAGGTCTTTCCTCCCTGTTCCTGGTTGTTGGCCACATAGCTGTACTTGGCCGCAAGGATCTTCTGGCGTACGCTTTCATCCTGCTCCATTGCAAGAGCCTTGTTGTAATACTCTATTGCTTCAACGTATTCTTTTTTTTCATAATGCTTATCGCCGGCATTTCTGTACACGTTGAAATTGGCACTGGCTATGGGTTTCATGACAGCGGGAAGCTCTTTCATAAGGCTGCTTGTGGTGGCGCTTGCGTTCTCTTCTTCCTGCTTGTTCAGCTCGGGAACATAGTAGAAATAAAAAGCGGCAAGGGCTCCGCCCAGAAGGAGTATAAGAAATATGAGAATGCCCAGAATGATCTTGGTCCTTTTTTTTCTCCGCTTATACAGTCTTGCTTCGACGACTTCGGGATCCTCTTCCACTGCAGGGGCAGTGTCCACAACCTCCTCTGTGGCATCGGGAGTCTTTTTCGAAGTCTTTTCCGATGTCTTGATATCTGCATTCTTTTGAATGACGAATATCTTTTTAAGAAGCTCACGGCTCAGACCACAGTTGGAACAGGTCTCCTCGCGGTTGATCTGACCGCAGCTGCACGACCAGTAGTCCCCAAAATCCTCAAACCAGTACTTGGGCTGGATGGGCTGGTCGGAAAACATCATCATAACATCCCGGTAGGATTTATCCTCCGGGTTCATTGGACGGGGTTTATACATTGTATTATTGGTTTCACTGTCCATGGGAGAATTGTATCACAGCATCCAAATTATTACAATAACAGGAATTATTCACAAATAGGATCTTACCACAGTCCAAATGTGTTGATTTTGTGAAAAAAATGAATTAAAATACTATTTACATGTGTGACACAACAGTTTTAAGGAGGCGTAACAATGAATCATGAAAAAGAACGCAGTTCGTTTTCCGGTTCTATCGGATTTGTTCTCGCAGCTGCCGGGAGTGCGGTAGGGCTTGGTAATCTGTGGAGATTCCCGTACCTTGCGGCAAAAGATGGAGGAGGACTGTTTCTTGTAGTATATCTTATACTGGTGCTGACATTCGGATTTACCCTTTTGATGAGTGAAGTCGGCATCGGCCGTAAGACAAAACAGAGCTCCCTGACGGCCTACGGCGCGCTGGGCGGGCGCAAGTGGAACTGGCTGGGCTATGTGTCCACCATCGTTCCTTTCTTCATACTGCCATACTATGCGGTTATCGGCGGATGGGTGCTGAAGTATGCCGTTGTCTTTATAACAGGACAGGGCGCGGCGGCGGCCGACGATGAATTCTTCGGAGGATTTATCACATCACAATTCCAGCCCATAATATTCAACTTCCTGTTCCTGGGCGCAACCGTATTTGTGGTATACCGTGGAGTGAACAAAGGTATCGAAGCCCTTTCAAAGGTTCTGATGCCCATACTGCTTATTATGATACTGGGCATTTCCGTATTTGCTCTTACCGTTCAGGGAGATGCGGATACGGGAGGAAGAACAGGTATCGACGGGTTGCTGGTATATATAATCCCCAGCTTTGAGGGACTGACATTCAGAGGTTTCTGCTACATCGTAATGGATGCCATGGGTCAGCTGTTCTACAGCATAAGCGTAGCCATGGGTATCATGGTGACCTATGCCTCCTACTTCAATGATAAGGAGAACCTCGTCAAGAGCGTCAACAGGATCGAGTTCTTCGATACCCTGGTAGCGTTCCTGGCCGGCGTTATGATCATCCCCGTGGTTTTCGTGTTCATGGGTCGTGAAGGAATGAGCGCGGCAGGTCCGGGACTTATGTTTGTGGCAATACCCAAGGTTTTCGCCCAGATGGGTACCATAGGCACCATAGTCGGAATAGTGTTCTTCATAATGGTCATCATGGCGGCGCTTACAAGCTGCGTGTCGATACTGGAAGCTGTCGTGGCAGGTCTTATCGACAAGTTCGGCATTTCCAGAAAAAAGGCGACCATTATCGAAGGATCCATCGCCATGGCACTGGGCATTATCGTATGTCTGGGCTACAATATATTCTACTTTGAGAAGACTCTTCCCAACGGAGCAACGGCTCAGATCCTGGATATGTTCGACTATGCCACGAACAACGTGCTGATGCCGGTAGTGGCAATAGGAACATGCCTGCTGGTGGGATGGGCGGTCAAGCCTAAGACCATCATCGATGAAGCAACAAAGAACGGCGAGTTCTTCGGAAGGAAGACACTCTATATCGTCATGGTCAAGTTCATCACTCCCATACTTCTGGCATTCCTGCTTCTCAGCGCATTCGGCCTGATCTAAGGAATCGTAGAATTAACGGAAGATATGTAAAGGCAACAGATAAGCCCCTGTATCGGATGATACAGGGGCTTTTTTCCGTTGCTTTTGCACACTACAGGCTCCATAGATTAACGTCTGTATGAAGGAGATGATGGGCCTTTTCGGAGTTGGGCTTGCCGAAGAACTCTTCGTAGGTCATCTGCACCGAGGGATTCTCGTGGGAGAATCTGATGTCCAGAGTGTTGTCTATATTATAGAGTTCATTTCCCCGGATGGCAGCCATTTCCGTACCGTCGTGGATGGGCTGACCGCCTCCTCCGCTGCATCCTCCGGGACAGGCCATGATCTCAACGAAATCATAGGACGCTTCTCCTGCCTTTATGGCCTGGATCAGCTTACGGGTATTGCCAAGACCGTTTGCCACTGCTACCCGAAGCTGTATTCCGGCCACGGTGAAGGTGGCTTCCTTCCATCCATTCATTCCCCGAACGTTTTCGAATGCATTTACCGGAGGATTCTCCCCTGTGATCAGGAAGTATGCCGATCTCAGGGCGGCCTCCATTACACCGCCTGTTGCGCCGAAGATGACGCCGGCTCCGGTTCCCTCTCCGAAGAAATCGTCAAAGGGCATTTCGGGAAGCTGTGCGGCGCTTATTCCATCCATGGTTATAAGCTTATCCAGTTCTCTTGTGGTGAGGACCACGTCAACATCCTGGTACCCGCTGTCCTTAAGGGTTTCCACATCGCATTCATATTTTTTTGCGGTGCAGGGCATTATGGATACGGATACGACCTTGGCAGGGTCAATGCCCAGCTTTTCGGATATATATGTTTTTGCGATCGCTCCAAACATCTGCTGAGGTGATTTGGCCGTGGAAAGGTTGGGGATCAGCTCCGGGTATTCAAGCTGAACGAATCTCAGCCAGCCGGGACAGCATGATGTGAACATGGGCCAGCTGTGGTTTTCCTTGCTTCCAAGACGCTGGATCAGCTCGCTGCCTTCCTCCATAATCGTCATGTCTGCGGAGTAGACAGTGTCGAATACATAGTCAAAACCAACCTGCTTAAGGGCGGCCACGAGCTTGCCGGTGGTCTGTTCCACTCTGTTCATTCCAACTTTTTCACCCCAGGCCACCCTGACTGCAGGGGCGAACTGGACCATGGTGATGATCTCAGGATCCGCCAGTGCGTCCAGGACCTTTTCGGTGTCGTTTCTCTCAGTGAGAGCGCCCACGGGACAGTG
>CADBRY010000185.1 GCA_902797195.1 uncultured Eubacteriales bacterium | reverse complement strand
GGGCATAGGCGAGATCTGCATAAAAGGTCCAAATATTATGATGGGTTATTATGACGATCCGGAACAGACTGCCAAAGTCATAGATGAGGAAGGGTGGTTCCATACCGGGGACCTGGGTTATGTGGACAAAGATGGTTATGCTTTCATAACCGGAAGAGCCAAGAACGTCATCGTAACCAGAAAGGGTAAAAACGTCTATCCGGAAGAGATCGAGTATCAGCTGAATCTCATCGATTTTGTGGAAGAGTCATTCGTGTTTGAAGACACCAAGGTCAAAGGCGATGACATACAGATAGTGGCTGCTGTTAAGATCGATGAGGAAGAGATGGCGGATCTTCTCGGCCCCGATTACACCGAAGAGGATGCCAGACGTGAGCTGCAGAAGGAAGTGGATAAGATAAATGAGGAGGCACCGGTTTACAGGATGATCAGAAAAGTCATACTGAGGAAGACGGACTTCATCCATAACACCTCTGCCAAACTCATAAGGATGGCTGAAGAAAACAAGGCGGAAGAATGATCGCCGCCAATGGAGAACAGCTATGAAACTTGAACAGCAATTTTTTGTCGGCGCTCATGATGTGGACCGTGAAAAGAAAGTGACGAACAGGGCGCTTCTCGAGATGCTTTCTGATATTTCCATGATGCATGGAGTAAAATCGGGGCAGACTAAGGCAGAGGGAAAGAGCCTTGTTTCCTGGGTGGTTGTAGGCTGGTATGTGAAGGTGTATAAAAGGCCGGCCATGTTCAGCACTTTGCGTGCCGTAACCTGGGCAACAGACTACACCAAGGTACGCGCCGGCCGTGACTATATAATTTATGACGAAGATGACAATGTGGTCGTTAAGGGAACTTCCCAGTGGATCGCTGTGGATGTGGATACGGGCAGGCCGCTGAGGATCACATCCGAACTTGCCGATGCATTCGATCCTGAACCGGATGAGTTGGTCTTTCCGGAATTTACTTTTCCATCGATCAGAAATGTTGACATGGATGTGGCCGAAACCCGTGAGGTGGAGATCGATCGAACGATGTTCGACTACAATGGCCATGTTCACAACTCCGTATATCTTGGCATAGCCGAGCAGATACTTCCCGAGGAGTTGTATCTGCGCGGTTTTGGCGAACTGATCATTACCTACAAGCAGGAGATAACGACGGAAGATCCCGTTGTGCTGGAATACTCCAATCAGGGTGAAGATCACGTGGTAGTTATCCGTCGCAAGTCCGATGGAGCGATACATGCGGTTATTAATTTCAGAAAGGTTGGAACCACGGCCTAAATTGGCAGCTTCCGACCTTCCTTCTTCCATTCCCGAAATTCCGCCGTAGCTGTGAAGATGACGTCGCCGGATGAATTCAGTGCGGTCTCCGTGGAATCCTGGATCACGCTGATGATGAATCCCACACCCACCATCTGCATGGCGATGTCCGGAGATATCCCGAAGAGGGAACATCCCAGCGGAACCAGAAGCAGGGATCCCCCGGCGACACCCGATGCTCCGCAGGCCGAAAAGGCCGCTATGATACTGAGCATGATCGCCAGAGGCAGATTGAACTCCACGCCGGTAGTAAAGGCTGCCGTTAGAGTAAAGGTCGTTATGGTCACCGCCGCTCCGTTCATGTTGATGGTCGCCCCAAGGGGAATGGAGACGGAATACATGTCCTCGTTCAGACCAAGATTCTCACAGACCTCCATGTTGACCGGGATGTTGGCCGCTGAACTCCTTGTGAAGAAAGCGGTCAGTCCGCTGTTTTTGATGCAGTGCAGAACCAGGGGATAGGGATTGTGTCTTATGGCAAAGGCAACGATGGCCGGGTTCAGTACAAAGGCAACGATCAGCATGGTACCCACAAGAACGCCCACCAGCTTGCCATAGTCCCTGAAGATCTCCAGACCGCTGGTCGCGACTGAATTGAATACGAGACCCATGATCCCGAAGGGAGCGCAGCTGATGATTCCGCGCACGACTTTTGAAAAGGCGTCTGCCAGGTCGTCCAGCAGAGTCTTGGTACCTGCCGATGCCCGCTTAAGAACCATTCCCAGGATCACCGCCCAAAACAGGATACCCAGATAATTGGCGTTAAGCACAGCGTCCACGGGATTTGCCACGATGTTGTGAAGCAAGTTGCCCAGGATCTCCGACATGCCCTGGGGCGCTTCATATCCCTCCGCGGCCAGATCCGCATTCAGTGGAATGGTAACTTTGAATATAAAATTCACTATTACGGCCAGGATGGATGCCAGCAGCGTGCTCAAAAGATATAGAAGGATGACCGTTCGAAACTGTCTGGCGTTGCCTCCTTTGGCATTGGCCAGGGATGATGCGACCAGAACCAGGACAAGAACCGGCGCCACAGCTTTAAGCGCTCCTACGAACAGATC
>CADBRY010000184.1 GCA_902797195.1 uncultured Eubacteriales bacterium | reverse complement strand
AGTGGGACTTTGACACACTGAACAAGAACCTGAGAAAGATCACAAAGAGATTCGACGGCATCAGCTATAATCAGGAAAGCCTTGGATTCCTCACTCCCGAGCAGCTGCTGGATGACTGCATTGAAGAATTCCACAAGCTGTACAAGGAAAAGGAAGAGGAAGTTGGCGAAGAGATCATGAGGGAACTGGAGCGCAGGATCCTTCTTGAGATCGTAGATAGCAAGTGGATGGATCACATCGATGCCATGGATCAGCTGAAGAGCGGTATCGGACTTAGAGGACTTGGCGGTCAGGATCCGGCGGCGGCCTATGCCCACGAGGGCTTTGCGATGTTTGAGCTGATGATCGCATCGATACAGGAAGAATTCGTCAAGTTCTGTTACAACGTAACTCTCAAGACCTCTTCCGAGCGCCGGAAGATCACGGTAAGAGGAGAGTCCCGCAAAGACGAATTCGATGACAGTGAGGCCAGGGCGGAAGCTATGAGAAGGCAGCAGGCAGGTCTTGGGGCGGACATGGAAGCTGCACCGGCAGGCGCTGCGGTTCCCGACAGGGAAGTGAGACAGGAGACGGTACGCAGAGATGCTCCCAAGGTTGGACGAAACGACCCCTGTCCCTGCGGCAGCGGCAAGAAGTATAAGCATTGCTGCGGGAGGAACGCATAGCCCCAAAGCGGGAGGAACGCGTAGCCCTAAAGGATGAAGAAACGTAGGAGAAGTGAATGATACTGATAGATGAATTAAAACAGGAACTGCCCGAGCTTGAAGCGGAGCTGGCCGAGGCTAAAGAAGCTCTCCGGCCCGATGAACTTCGTGAAAAGGCAAGGGAGCTTGAGCAGAAATCAGCTGAGCCGGGATTCTGGGAAGACCAGGAGAATGCCCAGAAGGTCATGAAGGAGAAGAAATCCCTGGAGGATCTTGTGGGTGAATACGACAGTCTCGAGGGAAGCCTGGAGGATCTCAATGTGATGATAGAGATGGCCGAGGAAGCCGATGATGAGGAGACTGCGGAAGAGGCCGGATCCGAAAAAGAGAAGCTGAAAGTGGCCATAGAGAACCTGAAACTCAAGACTCTGCTCAACGATAAATACGACAAGAACAACGCCATCATTTCCGTGCACGCGGGAAGCGGCGGCACCGAGGCCATGGACTGGGCCGCCATGCTCTTCAGGATGTACACCCGATGGTGCGAGAAGAGGGGCTACAAATACAAGCTCATGGACATGAACGACGATACTGAAGCGGGGATCAAAAGCGCCACCCTTCTGGTGGAGGGCGACTATGCTTACGGGTACCTGAAAAACGAGAAAGGCGTCCACAGGCTGGTCAGGATCTCCCCCTTCGACTCTTCCGGTCGCAGGCACACCTCCTTCGCATCCCTTGATGTGACACCGGAAATCGAATTTGACAATACGGTGGAGATCAATCCTGAAGACCTGAGGATCGACACTTACAGATCCAGCGGAGCCGGCGGACAGCACGTAAACATGACGGACTCGGCAGTAAGGATCACCCATCTGCCCACCAACATCGTGGTCACCTGCCAGAACGAGCGCTCCCAGATCCAGAACAGGGAGTATGCCATGAAGATGCTCATGTCCAAGCTGATCGAACTAAAGGAAAAGGAAGAGAAGGAGTCGCTGGACGAGCTTAAAGGTGACTACAATCAGATCACATGGGGCAGCCAGATCAGATCCTATGTGTTCCAGCCATATACTATGGTAAAGGACCACAGGACCAACGCGGAGGTCGGAAATGTCCAGGCTGTTATGGACGGGGACATCGACCTGTTTATCAATGAGAAGCTGAAGGCAAGGGATTAGCGGCCGGCGCCGTGAGGCCGGCGCCGTTTCTGTATACAGTATTTAACGGCTATCCTCCTTGTATTGATTTTTGCAGTGTGCTACTATTGTCTCGGTGATTTTTTATCGCAAATTTCAGAAGTTTTAGGGAGTGAAGACAAGAATGGATGCAATTATTCAAACACTTGTAACGTTCTGGGAATCCACCGGAGTTGCCAACTTCCATTACCAGAATGCAATCATGATCGCAGCTGCGTTGCTTTTCCTGTATCTTGCCATAAGACACGGATTCGAGCCGTTGCTGCTGGTGCCCATCGCATTTGGAATGCTGCTTTCGAATCTGCCGATGACGGCTATATTCGTAAACGACATCGTCCATCACGGTGTAGTCAATTCCAATGAATTGAACGATGCGGGTATTTTCTCCATATTCTATATGCTGAAACCCGTGCTGCCTTCCCTCATATTCCTGGGGGTAGGAGCCATGACCGACTTCGGACCGCTGATCGCAAATCCCAAGTCGCTGCTCATGGGCGCAGCCGCTCAGCTTGGAATATTCTTCGCTTTCTTTGCCGCCATCATCCTCGGGTTCAATGCCCAGGAAGCCGGCTCCATTGGAATCATCGGTGGAGCTGACGGTCCGACGGCCATCTATCTGACAGGCAAACTGGCAGACCACCTGCTCGGACCTATTGCAGTTGCGGCATATTCATACATGGCTCTGGTACCTGTTATCCAGCCGCCCATCATGAAGGCTCTTACCACCAAGCACGAAAGAGAGATCAAGATGGAGCAGCTTAGAGTGGTCTCCCAGAGAGAGAAGATCCTCTTCCCAATAGCTGTAACCATCGTTATCGCTCTGATCCTGCCTTCGGTAGCACCTCTCATCGGTATGCTGATGATGGGCAACCTCTTCAGAGAGTGCGGACGTACCGCAAGGCTTTCGGACACAGCATCCAACGCCCTTGCAAACGTTCTGGTAATCCTGCTGGGAACATGCGTCGGAGCATCTGCTACAGGTGAAACATTCATCAGAGTACAGACCATCCTGATCGTAGTCATGGGAATCGTTGCCTTTGGATTCGGCACCATGGGAGGCGTACTGATCGCAAAACTCATGAACGTCGTTTCAAAGAGCCCGATCAATCCCCTTATCGGCTCCGCCGGGGTATCCGCCGTACCAATGGCGGCTCGTGTGTCCCAGGTCGAAGGACAGAAGGCCAATCCTTCAAACTTCCTCCTCATGCATGCAATGGGACCCAACGTTGCGGGAGTTATCGGCTCCGGTGTAGCCGCAGGCGTAATGCTCTGCATGTTCGGCGGCTATTGATCCGGCAGGCAGGCGTGGCAAGCAGGCGCCGGGGACTCGCCGATTTCCTGCTTGGACAAGCGCCATAGGCCCAGCAATCTGCTGCAGGAGCAAGTGCTGTAGGCCCAGCAATCTGCTGCAGGGGCAGGCGCTGCGGGCTTGCCCGATATGAAAGTAAATGCAGAAGCTGCTATTTGATACAGCAGCTTCTTTTATTGGTGCCGGTGGAGACCTCGGAGGCTCCTTTATGTGTCTTTTACTTGAGAATATATATGTCTGCAGACCTATGGATTCGGTGAAATAAGACACAAGATCTATATCGCCATATCTGATTTATGTGTCTTCAAACGGGATTATTATAGGTCTGAAGACCTATATTATTCTAAAAATAAGACACATAACTGT
>CADBRY010000183.1 GCA_902797195.1 uncultured Eubacteriales bacterium | reverse complement strand
TTCGATTCGGCGGGCTCAGTGGGTCTCTCAGTCACCTCGGCTTTTTCCGGTTCGGCGAGTTCGGCGCTCTCAGCCGGCCCCTCCGATTCGGCGGGCTCAGTGGGTCTTTCAGTCACCTCGGCCTCCTCCGCCTCAGCGACCTCGGCGGTCTCCGCCGGCGTCTCTTCCGCCTCGACAGTCTCAGCGACGACCTCAGCCTTCTGCGTCTCCTTCGGTTCCCGCATCTCTTCCGAGCTTTCCTGCCCCTTCAGATTTTCTAAATTTCCTTCTTTTTCCATTTTCTTCGAAAGCCCTGGTGTCTTCCTCTATCTCATTGCATATCTGCTCCGCGGCATCCACAGTGCCGCAGGAGGCGCATTTCTTTCTCATATCATTGAGCAGGGACTTGTCGTTTCTCAGCTCCTGCACTTTCCTGTTTATGGTTTCCCTGTCCAGATCTTTTTCCTCTATGATCACAGCACCGCCGGCGCTTTGGACGCTGAGGGCATTGTAATACTGATGGTTTTCCGTAGCATCGGGAAAGGGCACGAATATGGCCGGTATCCCGCAGGCGGTGACTTCGGCAACAGTCAGCGCACCACTTCTTCCTATCATCAGATCCGCGGCATTGAGCACCTCTCCCATATCGTGTATGTATTCCACAATGTGAAGGTTTTCCCCCGGTTTTATTCCCTTGTCCTCAAGCTCTGAGAGCACCGCATCGTAGTAGTAGGATCCCGTTCCCATGTAAACACACAGGTTTTTATCATCTCTATTGGACTCTATGAGATGGATCATCTCCCTGTTGAGCCTGCCCGCTCCCTGGCTTCCTCCAAAGGCAAGGATCATGAAACAGTCATCCTTGATCCCGAGGGCCTTCCTGGCTTCTTTTCTTTCTTTAAGGGCAAACTCTCTTCTTACAGGATTCCCCACCACCACGTGTTTTTCAGGATTTCTGAAGTACTTTCCCGCTCTTGAAAAGCCAAGGAATATCTTTCTGGCATTTCTTCCAAGGAATTTGTTGGTTTTCCCCGGGATCGCATTCTGTTCGTGTATGTAGGTGGGTACCCCCATCCTCTCGGCGCAGGAAACAACTGGCGCGCTTGCATATCCACCCGTCCCTATCACAGCGTCGGGGTGAAACTCCGCGACTATATCCTTCGCCTGTCTTCTTCCTCTAATCACTCTTCTGGCGGCTATGACGTTGTTGCGCAGATTGCGCCCGAATCCATCGGCGCTGATCAGCTCTATCTCATAACCGCATTCCGGGACCAGATCCTTTTCCATTCCGATCTCGGATCCCACGAAAAGAATTTCAGTATCGCTGTCACGGCGCATCAGTTCATCTGCTATTGCAATGGCCGGATATATATGACCTCCGGTCCCGCCGCCGGTGATAATCACTTTCATCCTTCTTCTCCCGTTTCTTCTTTGCTTTCGTGTTTGGATATGTTAAGTAGTATCCCCGCAGAAAGCATGAACATCAGGATACCGTTTCCTCCGTAGCTTATGAATGGCAGGTTGATGCCCGTCGCCGGCATGGAGGCAGTTACTACGGCAACATTCAGTATCAGCTGTATCGCCACCATCATCACCACGCCCCCGGCCAGGAGCATGCTGAAATGATCAGGTGCGTTTATAGCTATTTTAAGTCCTCGCCATATGAAAATGCAATAGACCAGCAGCAGACAGACTATGCCCACGAACCCAAGCTCCTCGCCTATTATCGCCATAATAAAGTCGTTCTGAGGTTCAGGCAGATAAAGACTCTTCTGCACGCTCCTTCCAAGACCCACTCCCGTAAATCCTCCGGAGCCCAGAGCCAAAAGTGACTGAGCCACCTGATATCCTTCACCGTACATATCCTGGAAGGGATCGATGAAGTTGGTCATACGATCGTACCAGTAGCTGTCTCTCATAAAGAAATATATGAACAGGAATCCGCCCACACCCATGGATGCGGCTATGGCCACATATCTGAACTTCATTCCCGCTATCAGCATCATGGAAATTGCTATTCCCGCAACGGTTATAGCCGTAGAAAGGTTCGGCTGTCTGATGATAAGCACAACAAATATTCCTGCAATGCCTACAATGGGCAGCAGCCCCTTGACCGGCTGTCTTGATCTGATGGGTTTTTCGCTGTAGAACCAGGCGATGAATACGATCAGAGCCAGCTTCGCCCACTCTCCCGGCATGAAGGTTATAGGGCCGACTCTGAGCCATCTGGTGGCTCCGTTTGCAGTCACGCCAACAAAAAGAACTGCGATCAGCGCAACAAATGCGATTATCAGAATACCGATGGCCAGCTTTCTGTAAATCGTGTAGTCCACGTTCATGCCCACAAGAAGCATAACAAGACCTGCGGCGATCCATATGCCGTCCCTTATCAAGTAGTAAAAGGGCGTTCCGTTGATGCTGATGGATGCGTAGTAACTGGCGCTGAAAACCATCACAAGACCAAAGGCAACCAGAATAAGAGTTACCACAAGAAATGGAAAGTCAATTTTTCTCAGATTGTCTCCACCTAGGGCTGCAATCTTCTCACGCATTCCTTGAAATCCTCCCCTCTCTTTTCGTAGCTCTTATACATATCCCAGCTTGCGCATGCGGGAGAAAGGAGAATGACATCTCCGGCCTGTGCCTTTGCCCAGGCCTTCTCCACACAGTCAGCCATATCCTCACATATCTCAAGATCCGTAAAGCCCTGTTTGAACGCGGCGTCCTTGATCTTTTCCGCCGTCTGCCCAAGAAGGACCATGTATTTCACCCTTCCCGGGAATGTGGAAATAAACTCAGCGTAGTCAGCCTGCTTATCGTAGCCGCCGGCTATGAGGATTATATTCTCCTTCATGGCTTCTATTGCCTTTATTGCGGCGTCCGTATTGGTGCCCTTGGAATCATTGATAAACCTGACACCGTTTATGCTACCGCAGTTTTCGATCCTGTGCTCCACTCCGGCAAACTCTTTCAAAACACGGGCTATGGTATTTTTGTCTATTCCGGAAAACCATGCGATGGCCACAGCCGCCAATGCATTCTCCAGATTGTGGCTTCCGGGGATCTTCAGTTCGTCCGTCCTGCAGATGGCCGTTTCCCCGTCCATGTCTTTAACGATTATCTCCTCGTCTTTAACGAAGGCTCCGAAATCAAGCTCCGTCATCCTGCTGAAGGGCACCACAACAGCCCTGCATTCCTCGCCCAGTTTCATGACTTCTTCGTCGTCGTAATTTAAAACACAGAAATCTTCTTTGTCCTGGCGGGCAAATATCCTTGCCTTTGCAGCCCCGTAATTCTCCATGTTCCCGTGGCGGTCAAGGTGATCCGGAGTGAGATTGAGAATGGCGGAAACCTCCGGCCTGAACCGGTCGACAGTCTCCAGCTGGAAGCTGCTTATCTCCGTAACCATCCAGCTGTCCTCGTTGGCCTTGGCCGCTTCCCTGACCACAGGAGAACCAATATTTCCCACCACCTTCGTATCCCTTCCGGTGGCTTTGAATATTTCCCCAACCAGGGTCGTAGTCGTTGTCTTTCCATTGGTCCCGGTGATCCCGATATAATGGCCCATTCCTACCCGATATGCAAGCTCCAGTTCACCGATTATCTCGGCTCCTGCGTCTCTCGCCTCCCGGATAAAAGGAATGTTCACGGGAACGCCCGGGCTCAAAACCAGCATATCAAAATCAGCCATGTTTTCCGGAACAGCCCCAAGCCAAGCCTGGATATTATTATCTTTGATCAGGGCCATGGTTTCCCCGTCCATGTCCTCAGCTTCTTTGCTGTCCTGAAGGGCCACACATGCCCCAAGTTCCAAAAGTACCTCAAGAGCGGCAATGCCTGATCTTCCAAGTCCGACTATGAGTATTTTTTTGTTTTTGAATTCGTTTTTCATATCTACACTCCCAGTGCCAGGATCAGTACCCCAAGGATCGAGCACAGTGCGGTGAATGCCCAGAACATCTTGACCACTGCCGTTTCCTTCATCCCGCACATTTCAAAATGATGATGGATGGGCGCCATTTTGAATATTCTTTTGCCGTGGGTCAGTTTGAAATACCCCACCTGAAGTACCACGGAGAGAGCCTCGATCACATAGAGCATTCCGATGATCAGCAGAAGCAGTTCAAGCTTCATGGCAATGGCCGCCGCGGCGACTCCTCCGCCCAGAGCAAGGGATCCCGTGTCACCCATGAATACCTTCGCCGGGTTTTTGTTGAAAACCAAAAATCCGAGACATCCTCCGCAGAGAGCGAAGAAGAATAGGATCTCCGGCATGGTCTCTGCCATGTTCCCTCTGCTTCCCGCGGAGAAGATTATTCCCGCTATTGCAAAGGCAACGGATACCTGAGCGGTCACCCCTGCCGCCAGTCCGTCAAGTCCGTCGGTCAGGTTTACCGCATTGGTCATGGCAAGCAGTGCAAAGACAATGAATGGGATGTACATGATCCCAAAGTCTGCCCAAAGATCGAATCCCGGGATGTACACCAGACTTCCCTGTCCTGAAACTATTCTGAAGAGGACCGCGAAGATAAGGCATGTCAATATCTGAAGAGCGAACTTGGGTTTTACCTTAAGACCCTCGTTCTGCTTCTTTATTACTTTGAGATGATCGTCCAGAAATCCTACCAGACCAAAGCCGAGGAAAACCAGAAGGATCAAGAGAAGATATTTGAATTCCATGGCATCCGTTGCCTTTGCAAAAATGCCCGCACAAAGGGACGCCACAAGGGTTCCGGCAATTATGCTTATGCCTCCCATGCTGGGTGTCCCCGCCTTGGAGTAGTGGGACTGAAGTCCCTCTTCTCTGATATTCTGTCCCGCCTTCCTGCGAAGTATGGGGATCTCGATTTTTGTGATCACGACCGTTATGACGAATGCCACAAGAGCCGCACCTATTCCTGTTCCAATCATTTCAAGCCTGTTTTATCTGTCTAGAATTCCCGAATACTTTTTCTTGGTTATGGCTTCGACCACTTCCTCGAGTTTCATCCCCCGGGAAGCCTTGACCAGCACCATGTCTGAAGGGGCTAGGATCCCGCCGCCTTTCAGCTCTTCTATAAGTTCTTCCTTGGTTGCGAACCACTGTGTTTCGACGCCTCCCGTCCGGGCACCCTCTGTGATGTTTTGGGCAAGAGGTCCGACTCCTATCACTTTATCGATACCGCATCCCGCGGCAAAAGCACCTACGCTGAAGTGCATCTGCTCTTCCCGCTCACCCAGCTCATACATCTCGCCCAGGATCGCAATCTTTTTGCCGCTGCAGCTGCTCATCTCAAGAACTTTGAGTCCACCCTTCATAGAGTCGGGACTTGCGTTATATGTGTCGTCGATCACCGTAAGGGCTCCGGATCTCACCACCCTGAGCCTGTGACCTGTAAGCTGTACCCGGGCAAGCCCCCGTCTCATTTCCTCGGGGCTCATGCCAAGGCGTGTCCCAACTGCGATCGCAAGAGCTGCGTTCATCCCATTGTGTCTGCCGGGAACGGGGACGGTGTACTTTTCTATTTTCTCGTCCGCTTCAAGAGCAAATTCCACTCCCTCGATACCCTTGTCTGTCACATCGCTTACTATGAAATCGCTTCTGCCGTCTTCACCCACAAAGATGCTTTCGTAATCTCCTCCGGTCCTGTCTCTCGTTAGGAATTCGTCGTCCATGGCGAAGATCATTGTTCCGCCTTTTTCTTTGCTTTCCACATTCTCGGTAAGCTCCATTTTGGCTTCGAAGATCCCTTCCCTGCTCCCAAGGTGCTCCATGTGAGCGGTTCCGATCCCCGTGATTACGCCTATGTGGGGTTTGACTATTTTCGAGAGCTTTCTTATCTCCCCAAAGTCGCTCATCCCCATTTCCAGCACAACCGCATCGTGGCTTTCATCCAGGGTGAATATGCTCAGGGGAAGTCCGATCTCATTGTTGTAGTTTTTCAGATTTCGTCCGCAGTTATAGCTCTCGTTCAGAGTGTAGTATATCATATCCCTGGTGGATGTTTTCCCTACACTTCCCGTTACTGCGATCCTGATTATGTCCAGGCTGTCAAGGTACCACTGAGCGAGCCTTCCCATGGCTTCCACCGTGTCCTCAACAAGGATGGCGTTTATATCCATGTCATCTTTTAGAGCTTTCTCGTCGGATATCAAAGCTGTCTTACAGCCTTCGGCGATAACCTGGCTCAGAAAATCATGGCCATCCCTGTTTGGGCCTTTGATACAGACGAACATGTCCGAGGGTCCGCACTCTCTGGAGTCGTGGATCACGCCCCTCACATGATCGGTGTCACAGGTTCTGATCAAACGTCCGTCCGTTGCCTTTTCTATTTCAAAAATACTGAGTTGTTTCATACTTGTCTCCGTTGATCAGCGGGATGATCTATTCTTCGTAGAGATACACTTTCGTGCCTTCTTTGACTTCCGTACCTGCTGCGGGATACTGTTTTATTACCGTGAATTCATCGTCCTCCGACGCGTCGTCCAGATCGTAATCCAGATCCTCCGATTCGAGAGTATCAATAGCATCCTGGGCGTCCAGTCCGACTACATTTGGAACTTTTATCAGCGTCAGGCTGTCGTCTGCCATTTCGCTGTCATCTCTGTCGTCTTTGTTGTCCTTTGCATCGGCATTTTCGGTTTTCGCATCTGCGGAGATGTTCATGTAGGGAAGTGTCTTGCTCAGCACATTTCCTACTGCGGGAGCCGCTGTGACACTGCCGAAGCGGTTGCCCTTGGGGCTGTCCACTATGATCAGCACCGCGACCTTAGGATCGTTCATTGGCGCCATGGCGATGCATGATGAATAGGTATCTCCGCCGTAACCTCTGCCGTCTTCTCTCAGTTTATTGGCCGTTCCTGTTTTTGCGCCTACCCTGTAGCCGGGGACTGATGCCATGGAAGCTCCGCCTCCATCTCCCGCCACGTATTCCATTATGTCACAGACTTTTTTTGCGGTGCGCTTGGAGACAGTCCTTCTCATCATCTCAGGTTCAAAGCTCTGCACAGTTTCACCTTCTGAATCGGTCATCTCCTTCACCAGATGAGGCTTCATAAGTTTCCCTTCGTTTCCGATGGAGCACACTGCGGTTATCAGCTCGATAGGCGTCAGCGCCACGCCCTGTCCAAAGCCTATGGTGGCAAGACCTATGTCGCCGGCACTGTCTTTGTCCTGAAGTATTCCTGTGGTTTCTCCCGGGAAATCAATGCCTGTTTTTTCCGTGACGCCAAAGGTGTCCAGATATTCATAGAAGGTGTCGATCCCTATCTTAAGGGCGATCTGCATGAACACCGGGTTGCAGGAGTTGTTTACAGCCTCCCTCAGATCCTCCACACCGTGAGAATCCGGATATGCCCAGCATTTTATAAATCTTCCGGCCACTTCGTAGCCTGTGTTGCATTCGTATTTTTCGTTTTCCTTTGTGTCGTTTTCTTCAAGAGCCGTGGATGTGGTTATGAGCTTGAATGTGGACCCCGGTTCGTAGACGTCACAGATCAGGGAATTTCGCCACATGTCCGAAAGGTATTCCGTCTGCTCATTGGAGTCCATATTCCTGAATTCCACCTTGTCCTCGTCATCGGTGGGTTCCATGGGGGTGTTCAGGTTGAAGGAAGGCGTCTGGCCCATTGCCAGGATCCTGCCCGTCTCCACTTCCATGACTATTCCCATGACTCTCTTCGACCTTGTCTTTTTCTGTGCCTTTGCCAGAGCGTCTTCAAGATAATGCTGGACCACATGATCCAGTGTCGTTACCAGATTGTATCCGTCCTTGGCTTTGAAGTGTCTCTCGTCGCCATAGTCGTTCGCAAGCTGTCTGCCACCTGTATCCGTATAGGTTATCCATCTTCCGGATACTCCGCTGAGATATGAGTCGTACTGGAGCTCCAGTCCCGAAAGACCCTCGTTGTCTATGTTTACGGAACCTATAACGTGGGCCGCGCTGTCATCAAGGGGATAGTTCCTCTTCGTGTCTTCAACGACCTCTATGCCCTTTACCTTTGACTTTCTTATAAGATCTGCCGAGTCCTTATCAAGTCCTCTTGCAACGCAGACCAGCTTCTCTCCCGAATTCAGTATCTCTGCGATCTTGTTGGAATCGACTCCCGTATATGCTTCAAGAGTGGATGTTGTATCGGCTATGTTTTTTTTGATTTCTTTTTTGTTTTCCCCCACTTTGACACTGTCGGGACGAAGCCATATGGAATAGCAGGAAACACTCACCGCAAGCTCGGCGCCGTTGGTGTCGTAAATAACGCCCCGCTCCGCCTTGAGAGTCTTGTCCTTTGTCTGCTGCTCAATTGCCCTGGACGTATACTCGTCTCCCTTGACGATCTGTATCCATCCCACCCTGAATATCAGCAAAAGAATCGCCCCAAAAATAAGGGATGCGACAAGAATTATATTCTTTTTGCTTATGGTTTTCGGTGACATATTTCTCCTTTGAATATAACGAATCCCGGGTCACCCTATTCCCGGTGCCCGGGTTTTTCAGTCCTTTTGATTTACTGAAATGCCTTGGATCTCAGCACATCCGCAAAACCTTGCGGCGGGACATCATCTCCGGTGAGGTATACTATATAATCGTTCTTTGCCGACTTCATGTCAAGTTCTTCTTTGGCTCTCTGTTCTATGTATGCCACACCGTTCATTGTTGTCTGATTGGTCTGCAGCTGTTTTATGTCGTTCCACAGAGCGTTGTTTTCAGCCTCTGCCGCACTTATGTCATATCTTATGGAAGCGGCGTAGGCTGTCATGACTATCATCACTATGAAGACCACCGCCAGAGCTGCTATCCCAAGAAGCACCAGCCTCCTGTCCTTGAGCGCGGTTGGATCCACGCTTACGGAAGGTCTCGACGCCCTCCTTCTTCTGGTGCGATGTTCTTTTGTTTCCTGCGGCTGCATGTCAACACCATATTTCTGGTATTGCTCCTGAAATTCATACCATTGCTCAGCTGCTATCATTTTGTCCCCCGTAAACTCTTTTTTATTTTTAAAACTATTGTTTTCTGATCTTTTACAGCTTCTCCAGCGCTCTCATCTTCGCGCTCCGCGCCCTTGGATTTTCTTCAAGCTCTTCATTGGACGCAACCGTTGGCTTTCCGGTAACCTTCCTGACGTCGGCTTTCTTACCGCATACGCACACCGGAAGATCCTTTGGGCAGGTGCACGGGTCAAGCCGTCTTGCAAATGCCTCTTTTACTATCCGGTCCTCCAGAGAGTGGAATGTGATTATGCACAGCCTCCCTCCCCCGGCAAGCACGTCGCAGTAGTCGTCGCAGGCCTTCTTGAGCTCACCCAGTTCATCGTTGACCTCTATCCTTATGGCCTGGAAAGTCCTTTTTGCCGGATGCGGTCCCTCGCGTCTGGCAGATGCGGGTATCGCCGCTTTTATTATTTCCGTGAGCCTGCCTGTAGTCTCGATGGGCGCACTTTTTCGCTCTTTGACTATGAAGGACGCTATTCTCCTGGCCCATCGTTCTTCGCCGTAACTCTTTATGATCCCGGCCAGCTCATCTTCGCTGTAGGTGTTTACCACTTCCCAGGCGCTCATGGGATCATCTCTGTTCATCCTCATGTCAAGAGGCGCATCCTGCTGGTAGGAAAATCCTCTATCCGGATCATCAAGCTGATATGACGAGACCCCTATATCCAAAAGGGCTCCATCTATCTTGTCTATACCCTCCTGCTCAAGGATCTCCTTGATGTTGGAGTATCTGTTCTTGACGAGTATTTTCCTGCAGGGATACTCCTCCAGCTTTTTTGTGGCCGCATCGATGGCATCCTGATCCCTGTCTATTCCTATCAATGTTCCCGAAGGGCCTATTCTCTCCGCGATCCCTGACGCGTGCCCTCCTCCGCCCAGGGTCCCATCCACATATGTCCCGCCGGGCTTTATATCCAGCGCCTTCATGCATTCCTCAAAAAGCACCGGTTTATGTTCGAATTCTTTAGAAGCCATATATTTCCAGGCCTTCCGCCGCCTTGCTGGCATCCAGCATATCGCCGGACTCAGGATCCAGTTCAGAGTTCCATTGTTCTTTGCCCCAAATCTCGATCACCTTATTGCTTCCAACGGTGATGAGGTCTTTTTCGATCCGGGCGTACTCCCTGAGCTCCTGAGGTATGGTCATTCTTCCCTGCTTATCTATATCGCAGTCCGCCGCAGATGAGCTGAAGTGTCTCTTTACCTTACGGGCCGCCGGATTGCTCATGGGAAGTTCATCCAGCTTGTCCGCAAATTTCTGCCATTCATCCACCGTATATATCGTCAGGCACCTGTCCAAAGACTTTGCAACAACACAACTGCTCCCAAGTTCCTCCCTGAACTTGGCAGGTATTATCAGCCTGTATTTGTCATCTATCGAGTTGTTGTACTTGCCTACGAACATGTGGATTTGTCCTTTTGAATCCTCAGAACCCCTGTCTTCTGTCTCTCGCTTATCCCTCGCTTATCCCTCGCTTATCCCTAGTTCTGCTCCACTGCAACCCCGCGGGTCTCTACTTCTCATCAATTCCTCTCCATTTTAATCCACTGCACTCCATTTGTCAACAATTTCACTCCACTCAAAGGGTGTTTTTTTCTGTATTTTTCAGGTATTCTTCCACTCTCCCACCAGAGGCGCCTCCCCCTGCCTTATCAAGCGCTTTTCCCCGCTCCGCCAAGCGCTTCAATTCGCCACTCCAAGCGCTTTGAGCGGCCCTCAGGTGGTGACTGTCCAACCGCGCCCCTCCAAGCCTTCAACCCACTCCTCCAAGCGCTTCATTTCGCCCCCTCAGGTGCCGACTGCCCCACCGCGTGAAAGAATGGTCCTTGCAAAAGCAATTCTTCCACCTACTTCACTCCAACTTGTGAAAGAACAGGTCAATCAAATGCAATTCCTTCACATATTCAAGTCTCTACAGGTGAATGAACAGGCCATGTAAAGGCAATTCTTTCACTTATTCCGTCTCTGCAGGTGAATGAACTGGTCATGTAAAGGCAATTCTTTCACTTATTCCGTCTCTGCAGGTGAATGAACAAGCCATGTAAAGGCAACTCTTTCACCTGGACGTGGCCTCACGCAAATGATGAGTTTGCGGCTGGATCACTCAGACTCTAAAGATGGAGTTGCTCGCTAAGACAAGCATGCGCCGGAGCGGCGCCAAGCTTTTATGTATGTTCGCTGCTCCACTTGCGGCCTTTCGAGGGGGCCGCCGCGAGCAGCGGAGCTCTTTATCCCTGGCATCCGCATCCGGCGGCAGCCAATCAGACAGACATTTGGAAGAATCAGTGTACAGAGGCACTACTTCCAAATCTCAAGCCTCTTTGTTTGGAAGTATTGGTCACTCAGAGGCACTTCTTCCAAATCTCAAGCCTCTTTGTTTGGAAGTA
>CADBRY010000182.1 GCA_902797195.1 uncultured Eubacteriales bacterium | reverse complement strand
TCTTCTTCGCTTAACGCGATTTATCAAACACATTGAATCAATGCTGTTCAATCGGTAGAGTGTGTTCCTTCTCCGTGGCCTCTCCTATATAGATCGCTGTGAGAAGTGAGAATACCACAGCCTGGATCAAAGCCAGCAGGATGATGAGGAACTGCATTATTGCGGGGATGGGGAAAGGTATCAGTTCTCTGAGAACGTCTACCGCCATCTCGTCCCCGAAGGTATTTCCATAAAGTCGGAAAGTCAACGAAACGGGTTTTGCCAACTCATCTATGAGCATCAACGGCAAGATGAATACAAATGGCTGCACCATCCTCTTATATGTGCCCATGCCCCTGTGCTCCCTGATTCCGATGATCTGGACCGCGATTATTACAACGATCGCCAGTCCTGCGGGGAAGTTCAGGCTGCTTGTGGGCGCCTGCATGCCCGGAGCGTGGCCCATCATGGGAAGAAGTCCGGAGTAGTTGCACGCAAGGACGTAGATGAACAGTGTCCCGACAAGCGGGAAGTACTTTTTGCACATCTCCTTGCCCATAAGATCCTCAAAGAATCCGTAGAGTTTCTCAAGACCCATTTCAACGGCGTTCTGTGCGCCTTCCGGTTTCTCGATGTTGATTTTTCTGCTTATGATGATTGCAATCACACATATAACTATGGTTATGACACTTGAAGTAATCATAGCGTCAGTCATTCCTATTGCATACAATTTCTCGATCATTCCGTCTTCTCCTCAACCTGATCTACTATTTCACGGACCGGTGTCAGTTTCCCGACCAAGCTCAGCATCACCGCCGCAGCTATGATCGTTGCCACAAAATCACATGGAATAACGTTCCTGAGCAGGAATATCAGCAACAGCGATGCCGCATTTATAATGCTGCTGATTATGATATGCCTGTAAAGGGCCGGCATGGTTATATTCTTGTCGCTCCCCAGCATTTTCTTCCAGAGAACCGCATACTTGACAAAGCCGATCAGACTTCCATAAGCCGCGCCTGCCAGTGCACCGATGATATAGGTCACATATCCTCCTGATCTCTAGTGGAACAATAGTGTCTATTTGATAAACATTATATAATTTACTCCTATTTGTCGGATATGTCAAATGCACTAAAGGGCAAAAGCGGGTGAACCCCCTTGGAATCACCCGCTTTCAGCTTTTTAATCATTCTTTGATCAGTCTTCTTTTTCGAAGGAATCCTTGCCTGCTCCGCAGATGGGGCATGTCCAGTCTTCCGGCAGATCTGCAAATGCCGTTCCCGGCTCTACACCGTTATCTGGATCGCCCACCTCGGGATCATAGAGATAACCGCAAGGGTCGCATACGTACTTGTCCATATTACCTCTCCTTTCATGTGCTTTGGTTCGAATATTATATACCAAATCCCTCAATTTTAAAACCACTATGACAGCCATTCTGCCTGGCCTTCTACAGCCCGGCGCGAACACCCTCCGTCCGGCGCGGACACCCTCCGTCCGGCGCGGCTTGCTGTTCCTTTTCTCAGGCCGGTCCACAGATGCCCCGGCTTCAGTCCTCGTCGCGCAGGACCGGTGTCTTCGTCTCACGGCGAGTGGCCCGTCCCGTGATGGCGCGCCGGTTTCTATGCGCGCCCACGGGACGGTGACCCACGCGCCCTGTTCGCCTCCGTCTACCGGTCCTAATGCGCTCCTGCGGGAGGACAGCCGAGGGCATCTTGAACCAGCCTCTGAACAATCAGCCAGCCGCGCCCGGCATTCCTTTTCTGCGCCTGCAATATCTTCTCTGCACGACTGTCATGCCGGTCATGCCATACTTTCCCTGCTATTGACCCTGCCAGTGTAAAACTTGGTTTCTATCTCTCTTATAGACATTTTAAGGCTGTTTTTATTGGCAATATATTCCAATTGCTGGGCTCTGAGTGTAAACTCACATTCATCAAAGTTCAGTTGACACTAAAATCATCAAAACTGGTGTCTAATCAAGGCTTCATCCAGTTGTGTTTACACTTTCAATGCTTAAATCATTGTTTGGATCACGTGAAATCGGCCGCTCAGTGTCTAATCCAAACACGGGGTAATCAGTTTACACCAGCGAGTCCTCTATCACGGGAAATGATGCCGATTATGTGTGAATCATCAGTATGAATAATAGCATTTACACTAGACAGGCTACCGGGCAGGTTACTTTGACAGCACGTCGCTGTTAACCGGGAATGTGAAAAGTGTAAATAATTTTTCTTAAGGGTGCAGTTGACATTTTACAGGTCTGAAAGCCCTGAAAATCGTTGCTTTTGCAGGATTTTTCAAGGGCAAAATGTAAACAGATAATTATAATAATCTCGTTGACACCAAAATCACCAAAACTGGTGTCTAATCAAGGCTTCATCCAGTTGTGTTTACACTTTCAGGTCTTAAATCATTGTTTGAACCACGTGAAATCGGTCGCTCAGTGTCTAATCCAAACACGGGGTAATCAGTTTACACCAGCGAGTCCTCTATCACGGAAAATGATACCGATTATGTGCGAATCATCCGTATGAATAATAGCATTTACACCGAACAGGCTGCCAGCAGTTATTTAGACAGCACGTCGCTGTTTACCGGGAATGTGAAATAGGTGTCCGGATAGGGCTCGTCTTCTAATGTGAAATGCCACCACTCTTCAGGCAGTGGTTTGAATCCGTTGTCCAGCATTGCTTTTCTTAAGATCATTCTGTTGTTGTACTGTTCCTCGGTGATGCCTTCTTTGTAATCGGGATGGCTTTTCTCGCCGAAGTAGTCGAAGGTACCGCCCATGTCAACTTCCTTCTCCGTTTCCATATCGAAGAGTGTGAGATCAACAGTGCTGCCCCGGCTGTGGCCGGAATGCTCGGCGATGTAACCCTGGGGGAAGAGCACGTCCTTATCCAGCTCGGGATAAAAGTACTCCTTCATTCTGGTATCGTCTTCGTCCTTTGCCCATTCCACAAAGTTTGTCACTGCCTTTTGAGGACGGTACGCGTCGTAGATCTTAAGACGGTAGCCCTGCTTCTTCACATCGTCGCTGACCTTCTTAAGGGCGTCGGCCGCTTCCTTTGTCAGAAAGGCAAGAGGTTCTTCGTAACCATCGATCCGATCCCCCACAAAGTTGTATGTGGAGTAGTAGCGGATCTCAAAAATCGCATCGGGAACTACGTCGGTTATGAGCACAAAGTCGGATGCATCGTTGGAGAGTGTCACCCCGTCTTCCGCCTTGGCTGTGGTTGCCTTTGCATCGGCGGTATCCTCGTCTGCGGTTGCCTTTGCATCGGCAGCTTCCGTAACCGTCCCAGTGTCGCTGCCTTCAGTATCCGTTGACTTTCCACAGCCTGCCATGATCCCCAGTGAAAGAATCACAACCAAAAGCAGACTTATGATCCCAATTCGTTCTCTTTTCATTTTTTCTCCTCACTATTCCTTATAGTCATCTGATCTGTTTTGTTTATCCATGTACATCTGCTGGTCCGCCATACTGATGACCTTGTCGGCCCCCAGCCTGGGATCCACGCATTTGACGCAACCTATACTCAAGGACAGGTTGTATTTGAGATTCTGATTTGCCGTAGACTTCTTCAGATCCCCATTCAATGTGTCTCTGAGTTTTTCGGGGTCGAAATGCTTATCGTTGTCTACGATCACCATAAACTCGTCTCCACCCCATCTTGAAACATAATGATGTGTTCTGTCCCCATACTTCTTCAGAGTCTCTGCGACTATCTTTAATGCACGGTCTCCCTCCAGATGACCGAACCTGTCGTTTATGCTTTTGAACTGGTTAAGGTCCGCCATGATAATAAACATGGGCTCACTCTCGGAGACGAGGCCGATTCTTTCCGTCAGATATTCATCGGTCATTCTCCTGTTGTTGAGACCGGTCAAAATATCACGGTATATCTGGGCCTGCTGGAGATTAAGATAGATCATAACTATGCCGAAGAGAGTCACCAGCTCCATGGAAGGCAGGTGGGCACGGATGAAATCTATCACTCCCGCAAGGAAGGGAAATACGATGAACATCATCAGATTATAGTACTGCTTCTTCTCTGATTTGATCCTGGCCCTACCGATGCATCTGTATGTATGGATCGTTGCTACCAGAAGATACAGAACTGCGGTGATCAGTATTATGGCATACAATGGGCCCCGCTGATACCTGCCCTCTTCATCGTAGTAGAATATCAGGTGTGTGAGTGGTGATGATGCAATAAGCAGTATTACTATCGTCATAGGGACGAACATCAGCATGCGCAGATGTTTGTTTTTAAAGTAATATGAAGACAGGCGCGTCTCTATGTAATAAAACCAGAAAAGCGCCGTTGCGGATATTCCTATAAGATTGAAAGTGGTGAAAATGGTGCCAAGCACCCCAAGATGATAATGGTTTGCCCAGATACAGACTCCGTTGAACAGGACAAACCCAAGGAAGGACAGAAGGAAATTGCGGAATGCATCTATTTCCTTCTTCCCTCCCATGTCATAGGTTACATGTCTGTAAATAGTAAATATGATCGCCGCTGTCGCGACTGAGACCAGCGTATATGATAATGCCCAGGTCATATTCATATTGTAATCCGTCCCGCTTATTGCTATTTGATCTTTACCTTTACAGGATTTGAGATGTTGCCGATATAGGTTGTGCTTCCAACCTTCTTGATCTCGCGGATCTGTACGTAGTAGGTGGTTCCGCTCTTGAGGCCTTTCTTTGTGAAGCTTGTGGCGGAAGCTCCTACTGTGTTGATGTTCTTTGCCGCTCCCGATCCGTTGCTGTTGGTGGTGAACATTATCTGATATCCCGTTGCCGCGGAGTTCTTTCTCCACTTCATTGTGAAGCTTCCCTTGGCGGTGGAGCTCAGATTGATCCCGCCCGTCGTATGGAAGTAGCGGTAGACCGTGTTGGACCATGCTCCCGAAGCCTTCTTACCGGTTGCGGAAACCGCCACAGGTCTTACGCGGATATCGTAGAGACCTCCGATGGACAGGCCTGTGGTTTTGCCTCTGGTCACATTGCCAACCATTGCGCTTGCCCACTTCTTTGAAGTTCTTGCCTTCCAGTTGATCTCATACTTATTGGCCCCCTTGACCTTTGACTTATCCCAGATAACGTCGTTGGTCTTTTTGGCGGAGTTTGCAATTGTGTTTAGAATGTTCGGCTTGCCTGTTGGAGCCGTTACCTTGCTGCTGGGCAGCTTCGGAATATTTGTCACAGTCTTTTTCTGAGTCTTAAATGCCGTGTTGGTGAACTTGGCCGTATATGTAGTCTGTCCCATAGCTGAGGTGGTCGGTTTTTTTGTCACCGAGGCAGTGGTCTTCACCGTCTCCGTTTCACTGTGGGACTGCGTGCTGTCGTTGGCACATACTCTTGTTGCAGTAACGGAAGTATTGCCCTCCCACTTATAGGTTGGAGCCTTCCATTTATGACCAAGTGCCGGGAGCACCTCTTCAAGGATCTGCTTTTTGCATGAGTCGCAGGTGTAGTACACCTTTCCTTGTTCTGTGCATGTTGCAGGTTCCTCGGTTCTTTCACCTTCACTGTAGTGATTCAGTCTTGGAACGGAAACTTCCGATCCTTCCAGCACAGCGTCGCAGCCTTCCCGAGTGCAC
>CADBRY010000181.1 GCA_902797195.1 uncultured Eubacteriales bacterium | reverse complement strand
CGGATAATAGGATTTGAACCTACACGATATCGCTATCACACGGACCTGAACCGTGCGCGTCTGCCAATTCCGCCATATCCGCATATAATGTCGTCTCGTTGACGACGAATTCAATTATACAGCATTCTGTACAAATTTCAAGGTATTTATTAAATATTTTTATTGTATAAAAAACTCTTTATGTTACAATAATATACATTGTGGATAAGTTTTGTTTATATTGAAGGAAAGAGGTTGTTGTTGGCTATGGGGGATAATACAGAAAGAAGAAAAAGCAAGTGGAATGTGTTCCTTGCGATTTTGGTTGTTCTGTTTGCCGCTGCCTCTATATCCATCTATATAGCACCACAACTGCTTTTTAACGTGTATGCCGATGAAGATGATTTCTATGGCAGAGTAGACCAGAGATTCAGAAGCATGAACATTCTTCCCGACGTGGGGAGACGTGTTATAACGTACGACTATTCTAACAGCGCCGCGACAGCAATTCGTTATGACGCTTCTAACAATGAAGCCATGGCGGTCTTCAGAGACCAGAGGATCAAAGAGCTTCAAAAGGATTTCAAAGACAGGATAAAAGAAGAGGAATCATCCAGAAAGAAACAGGAGGGAGATGACCTGCTCTACAGGCCTCTTCAGCATGTTCTTTTGATCGATACCGCTGTCTACGATTCGGGCACAGGAGCTTTGACCCTTGCTATCTACACCGAAGAGTACAGCGAAAACGAAAGCGATCAGACCATGGAGAAGACGGATACTTCCATTGACACCTGGCTTATGGCCAAGGATGATATGAGAAGCATCAAGCCTATCCAGGCTATGGCTCCGGGTTACAGGGAAAAAGCAGCCGTATTTGCAAAGGAGTATCTCAATACCACCTACGATGAAAGCAAGCTTACGGGAAACGAGGCTACCTTCCTTCAGGACAAAGACGGAAACTTTGACAAGTTCGTCATTTCCGCCGATACAGTAGCTTTCTTCTTCGATCCGGGAACGGTGGTCGATGAAGAAGAGGGCGTTATAGCCGTCAACATGCAGCGCAACTATATGGGCGCTACGGTGAGGAACCGGATCGTTGATAGATTCGTGGATCCCACAAAGCCAATGGTTGCCCTTACATACGACGACGGGCCCGGAGGAAAGACCGAGAGACAGATCCTCAAATGCCTTAAAAAGTACAATGCGGTAGCCACCTTCTTCTATGTTGGCAACAGAGTCAGTTCCGACCCGACAACGGTAAAAATGGCTTATGACATGGGTTGTGAGATTGGAAACCATTCATGGGATCACTCGGATCTTACAACACTGTCAGCGGAAGACATTACGGAACAGATGGACAAAACCAACAATGCGGTCTCCAAGATCACCGGTGTAAAGCCAACTGTTTTCAGGCCTCCATACGGTGCGGTAAACGAAGAAGTTATGGATAACGCGGGACTTCCCACCATACTTTGGGACGTGGATACCCTGGACTGGAAACTGAGAGACGCAGAGAAGGTATATAAAAAGCTTGTAAAGACCGATAAACTCAATGGCAAGATAGTCCTGATGCATTCGATCCATGAAGAAACAGCTGACGCAACGGAAAAAATCATTCCAATGCTGATCAAGAGGGGATACCAGATCGTCACCGTTTCTGAAATGATTAAATATAAAACCGGCGAATCACCAAAAGCCGGAGAAAGTTATTGATACAGGAGTAAGAAATGATTATTACAAAGAAAACAGACTATGCCATAAGGATATGCAGGGCACTTGAAGATGGCAAGGTGCACAACGTCACCGAGATCTGCTCTAAAGAGGGTGTGCCCAGAGCCTTTGCATATAAGATACTCAGGGAGCTGGAATCTCATGACGTGGTCAAGTCGGAGAGAGGAAACAACGGAGGTTACTACCTCAACATATCTCTCAACGATGTCACTCTGTACGACATAATCAAGTTGCTGGAAGATGATGTGGTCATCACTCACTGCATGAAAGAAGATTGTGACAGAAATCGTGCCGATGCACCCTGCAAGGTCCATCAGGAACTTCTCAGAGTCCAGGAGATAATGGAGAGAGAACTCAGCAAGAAGAAGATTCGTGAAGTCTTAGACGATTGATCGCATGGGAAATGTCATTTGGAAGAGGCGCTTCAAGATGAAGGGCTTCTTTTTTTACGGGATGTGGAAAGGCAAGAGATGCTGCGTGAAGAGCCTGTCTTGAAATAATGTCATCCTCACAGTCTCCGTAAAGGCTGTCACCGGCAATGGGATTTCCAAGATGAGACAGATGCACACGGATCTGATGAGTCCTTCCCGTTTCAAGTCTTAAACGGACAAGAGAGAAATCATCGTATTCCTCAATGGTCTTATAGTGGGTGACGGAAGGGGCGCCTGTATTGTCCACACGCCTTTTTTTACTCCCTTCAAGGGGAGGAGCTATGGGAAGGTCTATTGTCCCTTCAGATGCGGGCATATGACCGTGTACAAGGGCGATATACTCTTTTTTGACAAGTCCCATATCGGAGGATCTGATGTAATCCGTCTGAGCGTAAGCATTCTTGGCAACCAGAAGAAGGCCGGATGTGTCCATGTCAAGACGGTTCACAAATCTTATCTTAAATGGATCTTTTCTCCGGTCCATGTAGAACATAAGTGCGTTGGCAATGGTGTGTTCAAGATGGCCTTTGGTAGGATGGACCACTATCCCGGGAGGCTTGTTGATAACAAGGATGTCCTCATCCTCGAAAACAATGTCCAGGGGGATGTCTTCAGGCTCAAAATTGCTCTTTTCTTCGGGAAGATCCACTGAAACAACATCTCCTTCATTTGCTCTGTGCCAGCCTTCCGCCGGGGCTCCGTTGAGCATAAGGAGATGGTTGCGTTTTATCTTATTCCTGAGGCGGGAAGAAAAATCGAAGT
>CADBRY010000180.1 GCA_902797195.1 uncultured Eubacteriales bacterium | reverse complement strand
GCATACTTTGGAACATTGCTGATGTACATGTTCAGGAACAGGCTTATGAATATGGGGAAGCCCTCCACAAGAAGATTCCTGAGCCTGCCAATGCTTATTTTAGGACGAAGGGTGTCGCAGTAGTCCCGGGCAAGGTTTACGCTGGTAAGCATGAGCACCATGAGAGAAACCAGTACACATACCACAGATGAAACTATCAGGTCACGGCTAACTATCAGGGCTGCGCTGCAGGATATGATCTCCGCGGTAAATCTCAGAGCCGAGGCCTTTGCCGCAACGTCAAGCCTTCCCTTCTGCTGCATGTGTCCATGGATCACATCCGCATAGGCCTGTATTGCCTTTAAAGCACAGATGAGATATATCACCGTAAACTTATAGGGAGTATAGTCCCTGAAAACCACTCCGTATACACAGTAGGCCCCGCTTGCGATAAGCATGGCGGCCAGTGTGAAAAATCTGGTGGCGTTGTACTCAGCAAAGGAGTACTTTTCCTTCAGATCCGATGACTGGAATCTCCTGAGCCCGTACTGTCCCACAAAAAGCATGAGGGCGGCCACCGCAAAGGCAATAGAAAACACGCCCGCATCATTGAGCCCGTTGGTCCTGGTGACTACCATAAGTATCACCGGGCTTAAAGCTGCCGAAAGCCCCGCGTTCACCGTATTCCACAGGTATGTGCTGCGTGTTATGTTATTGGATCTGTTTAGAATTCTGCGGATTGCAGCCAGCATAATTCACGCTCTAATCACAAAGTGAAAGTATGTATTGGCCGTAGGCGGTCATCTTAAGATCCTCTCCCGTCTTTCTGAGCTGATCCACATCGATGAATCCACGTCTCCACGCTATCTCTTCAAGACAGGCTATGTAAAAACCCTGTCTTGACTGGACTGCTTCAACAAATTCGGAAGCCTTGAGCATTCCCTCGGGGTTGCCTGTGTCAAGCCAGGCCATTCCCCTCTTCATCAGGGAGACCTTGAGCTTGCCCTGTTCCAGATAGGCGTTATTGACCGATGTGATCTCGATCTCGCCTCGAGCCGATGGCTTCACGTTCTTGGCTATCTCCACCACATTGTTGTCGTAGAAATAGAGACCGGGAACCGCATAATTGGACTTTGGCACCGCAGGTTTTTCCTCTATGGAAATGACCCTGTTGTTTTCGTCAAACTCGACGACCCCGAACTGGGTTGCATCCTTAACGGGATAGCCGAATACGCAGGCGCCCTCAAGCCCCTTTATGGACTCGTCAAGGATCTTGGTCAGATCCTGTCCGTAGAACACGTTGTCTCCCAGCACCAGGCAGACATCGTCACTTCCTATGAACTCCTCACCCAGGATGAACGCATCCGCAAGGCCCCTTGGAGTCTCCTGGATCTTGTAGCTGAAGTTTACACCCAGTCTGCTTCCGTCCCCAAGGAGATCCTTGTAGTCGCCTATATCCTCCGGCGTGGAAATGATCAGTATCTCTCTTATCCCCGCAAGGAGAAGTACCGAAAGAGGATAGTATATCAGCGGCTTGTCATAGATGGGCAGAAGCTGCTTTGACACAGCCTTGGTCATGGGATAAAGCCTGGTTCCCTTACCACCGGCCAGAACGATTCCTTTCATGTTATCTCCTCCTACTTGTAGAAATCCGAAATCAACTCACATATATGATCCACTTCATCTATCTCAAGTCCATAGTACATGGGCAGCCTGAGAAGTCTGTTGCTCTCGGCAGTGGTATATCTGTCCTCTCCGTGGAAGGTGCCGAATTTTTTGCCGGCTTCCGATGAATGGAGGGGCACATAGTGGAATACCGCAGAAACGCCATTCTCCTTGAGATATGATATCAGTCTCGTCCTCTCCTCAAGATCGGCGGATTTGACGTAGAACATGTGGGCGTTGTGAATGCAGCCTTCCGGTATTACGGGAAGCTGGATGAATCCTTTTTCCTGCAAAGGCAACAGATCTTCGTAGTATCTGTTCCAGCAGGAGAGCCTGCTGTCATTTATCTTATCCGCGTCTTCAAGCTGGGGAAGAAGAAATGCCGCATTTATGTCACTTGGGAGGTATGAGGATCCTATACTTACCCAGCTGTATTTATCCACCTGGCCTCTCAGAAATCTGCTTCTGTTTGTTCCCTTCTCACGGATTATCTCCGCTTCCTCCGTCCTCTCAGGATCTCTTATAAGGATGGCTCCTCCTTCTCCCATGCTGTAGTTCTTTGTCTCATGGAAGCTGAAACATCCCAGATCTCCCATGCTGCCAAGAGCCCGTCCCTTGTATGAGGCCATCACTCCCTGAGCCGCATCCTCTATTACCGGTATTCCGTGTTCCCGGGCGATATCCAATATGGTATCCATTTCGCAGCCCACTCCGGCGTAGTGCACCGGCACGATGGCCCTTGTTTTATCCGTTATGGCTTCTTCTATCAGCTTCTCGTCTATGTTGTTGGTGTCCGGCCTGATATCCACAAACACAAGCTTTGCGCCTCTGATGGCAAACGCGTTTGCCGTGGAAACGAAGGTATATGAAGGAAGTATCACTTCGTCTCCGGGCTTTATGCCGGTCATCAGAGCGGCCATCTCCAGAGCCTGGGTGCAGGATGTTGTCAGATAAACTCCGGCGGCTCCGGTCTTTTCCCTGAGCCACCTGTTGCATTTTTCCGTAAACTCTCCGTCCCCGCAGATCTTGCCGGAATCCACGGCCTTTTTCATATACTCCATTTCTCTGCCTGTGGCAGGAGAAACATTAAAGCGTATTTCCTTCATTTCTTTTTCCCGTTCGTACTGTTTATCACTATAGTTTTTTCAGCGTTTCCTTGAGCAGTTTGCTGCTTTCAAAAAGCTTGATCCTCTCATCTTCGTTCCATCGCTCTTCTAATCTGTGTTCCACTCCGTTTACGCCGACGATGGATGGAATGCTCAGGGACACATCGGTCAGTCCGTATTCACCCTGAAGAGGTGATGTTACAGGAGCCACCGTCAGCCTCTGGTTGAGTACTGCCGCTGCCAGAGAACATACGCAGGAGGCGATCCCATAGTGAGTCTTGCCCTTTGCCGCGATTATATCCTCGCCCATCTTCTTTACCTGATTGTACAGCAGTTCCTTTTGCTCTTCTCCCCAGGCCAGTCCCACGTTGCTGCAGTACTCGTCCATGGGCACACCGGCGATGGCCAGTCTGCTCCATACGGGGAACTGTGAATCACCGTGTTCTCCCACGATGTTGCATTTCACCGCTTCTATATTGAGGCCCGTATAATCGGCTATTCTCCTGACGAGCCTTGAAGTATCCAAAATGCATCCCGTTCCCAGAACTCTTCCGTTGGGAAGATCCATCCACTCTGCACACTTGTAAGTAAGAATGTCCACGGGGTTTGAAACCACCAGGATGACTCCATGAGTGTAGTAGGGCTTGATATCGTTGACTACGTCCTTCATGGTCTCTATGTTGTCGGCTATCATATCCAGTCGGGACTCACCGTATCTTCTGTTTCTGCCCGCTGTTATGATGGTCAGATCGCAGTTCCTGCAGTCCTCAAAGGTTCCCGCCCGAACAGAGGACGTTCCCATGTAGGGTATTCCGTGCTGGATGTCCTGGGCTTCTCCGCTGGCCTTTTTTTCGTCGATGTCTATCAGAACTATCTCACTGGCCAGATCCTTGACAGTCAGGGCATATGCTATGGATGCTCCCACATATCCCGATCCTATGATTGCCACTTTTCTGTTGTCTATTGCCGCATATAATCTGGTGTCTGACATTGATACGTCCTCCTGAAAGGTCTCCTTTCGTCGACCTGTTGTTTACGGGATCAAATTGGTTTCTTCTACAGCTTCAGCCGGATACATGGTGTCATGTATCATTTTCTTTGCCTTTTCTACGCTCTCTTCCTTGGGAATGTTGACATACAGCTTTCGTCCCATTCCCATGCTGTACGTACCCTCGCTTGCTTCCGTACAGGCGATGCTGTAGGTGTTGACCGTCCACTTCTTGTCCATATCCTTGAGCTGCATCCTGACCAGAGCGGAAATATCCCGCTTCCTCATGTTCGTCACCATGTTTTCGGAAACAGCATCAAGTATCATGTTGTATCGTGTCAGCAGTACTCTGCTGTTGGTTATCTTCCTTATCAGGGCTTCCGCCACCCTCTGCTGGTTCTTTATTCGCTTGGCGTCACCCTTTTCAAAGGACTTTCTCTCTCTGGCGAAGAACAGGGCCTGTTTACCGTGAAGGTTGTTCCATCCTTTTTTGTAGCTGTACTTGGACACGGATGATTCAAAGGCTTCGTCCGAATAAACATCGATATTGCCCACTGCCTCTATCAGGCGGATCAACATGGAGAAGTTGACCTTTACATAAAAGTCCATATCCGTATCCAGCCAGTCCTGGACGGTATCGATGGTCTCTTCCACCCCGTATATTCCGCTGTGGGTCAGCTTATCCATCTGACCGAAGGAATGGAGTTCCACGTAGGCGTCTCTTGGTATTGAAGTGAGCAGGATCTGTCTGGTCTGGGGATTGACGGTCATTATCATGTTTACGTCGCTTCGGGACACCTTGTCGATGCTTCCCCAGGAATCGAGACCTGTAATATATACGTTGAAGGGATCCTCGGTAACATTGATGCGCCTGCCGCTTCCCTTGCTCCTCTTCTTCACCTTCATGGTATAGATGACCTTGGTGTTCTTTTTGAAATCCTTAAGTTCCTCGCATTGGATATCGTAGTAGGATTCACTGGTAAAGATGAGGTTGTCGTGAAGTCCACCCTGTTCGTCCTGAAGTTGATTTGCAAGAGAAATGATGTCGCTTTCTCCCTTGATCTCCACATCGGCCGTGGTTATAAGCCTCTCGTTTGCCTCTTTGATCATTTTCGAGGCATTGTCGATGGCGTGGACTTCCTTATCCTTTATGTCGTTCAGCTCTTCGTAGCTGCCCTTTTCAAGGGCTATGACATAAAAATCCTCCCATTGATCCCTCATGGCGCTTATACGCTGGAGGGCGTCTCCGGTACTGTACATAAAATATGATGCCGGCAGGAAGAGTATCATAACGAGAAGAGATATGATAAGACCTGTGTATGCTCTCTTTCGTCCCCTCTTTTTATTCAGGATCAGCGCCAGGATTCCCGCATCTATGGCGATAATGATAAAAAGGAACAAAAGAAGGAACTTCAGTGGAAGCAGATTCAGGGTCAGAATCAAACCGATTGCCAGGGCCTCCACCGCCGCAGTTCCTATAAGCACAGCAGTAACAAGGTGGTGTGGCATGCCTGTCACATTGATGTCAAGGCGCTCTCTGTACCTGTGTATCCTCATCCCTATGCGCTGCTTTACAGCGGAAAAAAAGCCCTTGGACCCTTTATTGTTGCTGTTGTTGTTTGTATCGTACATATTGCTGTTATTCTTGTTTTTCCAGAGCTAACTCTATCAGCCTTCCAATCAGTTTTTTATACGGTATGCCGCAGGTTTCCCAAAGTTTTGGGTACATGCTTATTTTAGTGAATCCGGGTATGGTGTTGATCTCGTTAAAAACAACAGTCCCGTCTTCCTTGAGGAAAAAATCCACTCTGGCAAGTCCGCTGCAGTCCATGACCGTATATATCTTCAGGGCGGTATCGATTATCTCCTCACGGATCCTATCGTCTATTCCCTCGGCAACAGCCGTCTTTGAACCGCAGTCGCTGTACTTTGCATCATAGTCGTAGAATTCGTGAGCGGGAAAAATCTCTCCGATCTCTGATGCTGCCGCATCTTCGTTTCCCAGGACAGCCACTTCAAGTTCTCTTCCCACTATGGCTTCCTCAACTATGATCTTGCGGTCTTCTTCAAAGGCAACCTTTATCCCTTTGACAAGCTCCCTGCGGTTTCTGACTTTGCTTATGCCTACCGATGAACCTGCAGAAGAAGGCTTTACGAAGAGGGGATATTCTCCCTTAAAAAATACTTCAACGTTTTCTGCGGCTTCATCGGGATTGCAGTTGCTACGATGTATTATACAACATTTTGCCTGATTCGCCACATCTGCCTGTTCAACAAGGGCTTTTGTTATCCCCTTGTCCATGCATGCGGCGGAAGAAGCCGTATCGGATCCCACAAAAGGCAGGTCCGCCATCCTCAGCATCCCCTGGATCCTTCCATCCTCGCCGTTTTTCCCGTGAAGTACGGGAAAGACCACATCCGTATCTATCTGCCGGATCCCGCCGGCATCTGTTGTCAGAAACCTTCCTCCCGATTTGTCGAGAGACAGCATAAGAGGGGAATTCCCCTCTCTGAGTTCCCAGCTTCCGTCAGCTATTTCCTCCGGAGATGCTTCAGTCAGAAACCATCTTCCGTCTTTGGTTATTCCCGCCGTCTGCACATTATAACATTCTCTGTCAATATGGTTAAGCAGGGATTCTGCGGATATCCGTGATATCTCATGTTCCGAGGATTCCCCTCCGAATACTATCAGTACGTTTTTTTTCATATTCATTTTTCAGTTTCCCATGAAATCAGTAAAGCCCTGTGAGTTCCGATATATCGTTGCTGATGCCCCGGACCTCTTCCGAGGGTTCGTAGTCGCTTATCTTGAAAAATTCCTTATATAACTTCTCAACATTGCTTTCCAAAGTCACCGGAGGTCCATACCATGCCGCTCCTCCGCCGGCGGTTCCTATCCAGCCCTCTACATCGTAGGGCCATCCCGTGGTGGAACTGGTCATATCGTACTTTTTGAAGTTCAGTGCCATGCCCATCATCTCAGTGGTGGTGAGATTGGTTTTGGCATCGGGCAGAGCGTTGTCACAGAGTCGTTTCAGGGTGAAGACATCGGCGTTCTTGGCTTTTTTGAATGTCGTTGCCATGACGATCTTCATTCTCTCGTTTCTTCTGTAGTCCCCTCTCACGTCGTCCTGACGGATCCTGGCATAGGTGACAGCCTGGGCTCCGTTCAAAGTCTGTTTACCCGGTTCCTCTATGTCGACTCTCTCGGTTCCCGTTGCCTTTGCTGTGCCCTTGATGTATTTATTGAGCTCATCGATTTCAGACTCCTGTACATCTATCGTGATTCCTCCAAGGGCATCGATCACCTCGGCTACGGTCTTCCAGTTTATGACCACTGCCTTTCTGATGTTGAGATCCAGATTCCTGTTAAGGGCTGCGACCGTCGTCTCGGCGCCGCCGTAGGAGTAGGCGTGGGTCAGCTTGTCCAGTCCGTGATCTCCTCCAAGATCCAGCATGGTGTCTCGGAACACGGAGAACATCCTGACTTCGTTGGTCTTCTTGTTTATGCTTACGACAACCATAGCGTCGCTCCTGCTCTCGCTGTCATCGTCCATATCTCTTGTGTCCACACCAAGAACGGCTATATTTTTGAAATCCTTCAGATCGCTCTTGGCCTGATTGCTGATGGCAAGATTGTTTTTCTCCATATCCAGAGAGCCAATGCTTCCAAGAGTGTTTGCAACCACCATGAAGCCTCCCACAAAAAGAGCTATAGCGGCGAGAATGAGAACAGCCAGAATAATGATGATCTTGCGAACTGTTCTGTTGCTCAGGATACCGCTTTTGAGCTTGGACGGCTTTTTCTTTCTGGTCTTGCTTACGGTAGAGGCTATTGTGGAATTCTCAGCCATAGGACGCATCCGGGCATCTCTGCTCTTTCTGTTTCTCCTGTCCTTGTCCGGACGTGGTATGGATGGAGATCTGCGCTCCTTTGCCGGCTTATTGGATCTTGCTTCCCTTGGTCTTGAAGCTTCAGTGGATCTTGCCCCACTTTGTCTTGCGGCTTCCGTGGATCTTGTTCCCCGGCCTCTTGATGACTCCGAGGGTTTGGATCCACCTCGTCTTGAAGATCCCGAGTTCTTTGATGCGCTCCGCCCTGATGGTCTCATCCCATCACTTTCTCCGGAGCCTCTTTTGGTTCCCGATGGATGAGCGCTGCTCTGGCGCTTCTTTGGCTTGACTCCTCTGCGACCCTCTTCTCTGGCCTTCTGGTATGCAGCCCTTGCCGCTTCCTCTTCCTTCTGTCTTTTTCTAAGCTGAGACGCCCCGTAAGGTGTCTCCGTTATGGAAACCTTAGGGGCTTCTTCTCTCAGCCTCAGGTATTCCCTGTAGGCCTCTTCTTTAGCTCGAAGTTCTTCTTCTGTGTATCTGTCGTCGCTCATATGGATTAGATCCTCTTGGCGTATTTAAGGCTGAACCAAACGCCCTTTCCTATTCTTCCCCAACCGTTCTTTGTCTGAAGCACGGTCACTGTAGTGCCTTTTTTCAGGACCCCGACTTTCTTGTATGTTTTCGCCGGGCCTGATCTCTTGAATACATTGCCTGTGGTTCTGACCTTATATCCGGTCGTCTTTGCGGTGGTCTTTTTGGCCGCTGCCTTTCCACTGCTCTTGACAAAGATGTAGTTCATATCCACACGGCCGCTTATTATATTTTTCCCGCTGGTGGTCTTAAGTCTCCCTGATGACGTATACTGCCACATATATATGCTGCCGGAGTAATCCGTTGCCTTTCCATTTCTGGTATAATGGGCGACCCAAATGGGGTACTTGGCCTGGAGCTTGCCCCTGTCAACGTATCTGTTCAGCACCGATGCGCTGGCGTAGACCATGGGCTTGAAGCCGGCTTTTCTTATGGCCTCGCAGTATGTGGTCACCACACCGGTCATATATGTCCTGCCCTTTTTTCTGGCGTAATTGCTGTTGAATCTTTTGCCGAATTCAAAGTCAAATGCCACGGGCAGTGTAATCTTTGACCTGTATGGCCTGATCTGCTTCAAAGTGTATGCCGCCTCTTTTTTCGCTTCCGTGGGCGTAAGAGCCTGGGAATAGTGATAGATACCTATCTTCATCCCCGCCTTGTAGGCGTTATTGATGTTGCTCTTGAAACGCTTGTCCGTTTTAAGGGTGAATGAAGCCAGCCGGGTATAACTGCTTCGCATTATAACATGAGTTATCCCACGAGCCTTCATCTGCTTGAACTGGTTCACGGAAATATAATCCTGATGTGCGGATATATCGATTGCCCTGTAGATCTTGTATCCCTTCTGATATCTTGCGGGGATCTTTGCGGAGGCAAGGGGTGTTGCCGCCGATACTTCACCTGTCGGCATGAATCCGAGAGAAGCAAACATGGCAAGTATCATTATACCTGCTACTATTCTTCTTTTCATATCTTTACCTCATTCCCGATTATAGCGATTGCGAATAAATGGTTTATAAGTCCAGTCTCATAACTTCCGGATGACAGGTCTTTCCGTACTGGGGGCAGGTCAGGCATTCGAAAAATTCGGGAGCCTCCTCTCTTTCAACTGTTTCGAAGCCCTCTGTCCTGAAGAAACCCGGTGCCCGTGCCACAAGAAACATTCTCTTTCCTCCCTGCTTCAGGATCTCCTCGATCCCCAGCCGCAGGAGTGCACGTCCAAGTTCCATCTTCCTGTATTCCGGATGGACGGCAATGCCGTCGCAAATAAATTCATTCTCTCTTTTTGCCAGGACGAATCCTCCTATGAGTTTATCCCCATCTACGGCTTCCCAGCATTTCACCAGGTCCGTAGGCACAGGATCCTCCTGAGAAAACTCAAGTTCGTTCTCTATGAAAAACGGAACAAGCTTTTCATAATCTTCCGTGGTTTTTATCTCAATCATCGTTCTTCCAATCCTTTTCCGATACGAACACATCCAGTCTCCTTTCGATGACCCCGAATTCAAGGGGGAGTTTTTCTCCATGTTCACCGTCTATATCCGTATCGATATCCTCATCGGATTCTATCTTCAGGCTGTCCGTCTGGAAGTAGAGTACATTTTTATTCTCAGGATGCCTGCCGTTTACAACCTCGAAGAGTAGTGGTCCAAACTCCACAAGGGGCATTTTTCTAAAGGCAACCACATCCAGTTTTCCATCGCTTATGGAGGAATTGGGGGACAGCTTTCTGAACCCTCCCGCAGATTCACCGTTCATGACCACCATGAAGTAGATCTGTTCCTCATAGATCTTATCCGGAGTGGTAAGCCTCACATTCATGGGATGGATCTGAGGAAGCTCGGTGAGCGCCTTAAGGTAATAGGCCATGGTTCCCAGAGCATTCTTCAGATTGGGATCCGTCCTCTGGCTCACATCCACCATGGCTCCAAGGGCCGCAACGTTTATAAAGTATCTGTCATTTACCTTTCCCACGTCTGCCTTGGTCGTTTTATCTCCCAGAGCGATATCCAGGAGAGCCTCCACTCCCGTGGGGAGCTCGAAATAATATGCAAAATCGTTTGCCGTCCCTGATGGCAGAAGACCCATTGGCAGGTGGATATCGTGTTTTACCATGGCGTTGACGCAAAGGTTCATGGTACCGTCGCCACCTGCGGCTATGATCCTGTCGTATTCACTTTGATCTATTTTGGACAGGGCTTCATCTATGACCAGTCCTCTGGCGGCACGCACCGGCACTACCTGGAATCCTTTTTCCTGGCATCTCTCAATTATCCTGTCAAGATTATGCTGGAATATTCCGCTGCCTGAGTAAGGATTATAATACAGTAATATGTTGTTTTTATGATTCTCTTTGTACATTCCTGTATAACCTCCTGATATCTCCTATGAGATACAAAGAGCCTGCAAAGATTATAACGTCGTGATCTCTGCCCGGATCCATTGCCTTTGCAATACTCTCTTCAGGGTCAGAGGCTGTTTCCACCTTTGCCGCGCCAGCTTTTTTGAGCTTATCTGCCAGTTCTTCCGCCTCCAGCTTTCTGGGGTTGTTGGGAGCGGTCGCCACAAAATCATCTGTTATTTCCAACAGATGGTCGATGATCCTGTCCACTTCTTTATCTCTCAAAATCCCCGCCACGAGGAGTATCTTCCTCCCCTCAAAAAGGGACTTGGCTGTTTTCTCAAGGGACTCAGCTCCGGCTTCGTTATGGGCGCCGTCGATGATCACCATGGGACTGCCGGGATCGATCACCTCGAACCTGCCGGGATTCACGGCCTTTGAAAGCCCTTGGTACAGAGATGAACGTTCTACCCTTATGTCCCTGTTCTTTCTCAGTATCTCTATGACCGCCAGGGCCGTCTTAAGGTTATCCGCCTGATGCCTTCCCACCATGGGAATGCGGATCTCGCTGTAGTCAGTGCCCCAGAGCTCCATGCTTACGGTCTGTCCCAGAGGGCTCTCATCAAAGGATGCGGTCTTTATTGAAGATACATCGTAAAACCTGCAGCCTTCTTCGTATGCTTTACGGGCGATCACGGCAGCCGGGCCTCTGTCCTTCACATTGGATATGACCGCAGCGCCTTTTTTTATGATCCCTGCCTTGTTCTCTCCTATCTCTTCCAGAGTGTCTCCCAGAACATCCATGTGATCGTAGGACACCGAGGTTATGACACAGGCAAGCGGATCTCTTATTATATTGGTGGCATCACCGATGCCTCCAAGTCCGGTTTCCAGCAGGACGATATCCGGTTTCTTCTCAGCAAAGTACAGAAAAGCAATGGCCATGACCGCTTCAAACTCCGTTGGAGAGGTCAGCCCTTCACCTACCATCCTGTCTATTTCATCCAGGACTGTTCCGCCCAGTCTGTCAAGCTCCTCGTCGCTTATGTAGATGCTGTCACACTGTATCCTCTCGTTGAACACCTCAATAAAAGGGGATATGTACATGCCTACGTGATAACCGCATCCCATAAGGCCTTTTTCAAGGAACTTGCATACGGAACCTTTTCCATTTGTTCCCGCAATATGTATATATTTCAGCCCCTCCTGAGGATCTCCCAGTCGGCGCATCAATTCTCTGAGTCTGTCAAGGCCCATTACTGAGCCGAACCTCTCCAGAGCATGTATCCGGGTCAGTACGTCAGCCGCCAATTTTCTTCTCCACCTGGTCAAGGCGCAGGCATACCTTTGACAGCATTTCCTCGTACATCACTTTCTTTTCTTTTTCTTCGTTGATCAGTTTTTCCGGTGCCTTGCTCATGAAGCCCTGATTGCTGAGCTTTCCGTCAACTCTGCGCACCTCCCCTTCCAGACGCTTCTTTTCTTTCCGCAGTCTGGCCAGCTCCGCTTCGTAATCCATAAGATCATCAAGGGGAACGAATATTTCCGCACCGTCTATCACGGCGGACATTACCTCCTCGGGAACGTCACCCTTGGTGGAGGTGAACTGCAGCCCGGACAGATTTGCCAGGGTCTTCACATACCGCTCTCCTGACTTTGCGATCTCCATTTTATCCTCATCGCTGAGTATGATGCTTCTCAGCTTCTTCCCGGCGGGGGCTTCCGCTTCAGCCCTTATGTTCCTTATGCTTCTTGTGATATCCATTGCCATCTGCAGGCAGTTGACCTCTTCGGGGAACCGGAGACCTTCATCGTACTCTGGCCAAGAGGCACGTATAAGGAAGGTGTCGGGATCCTTCTCATCCACTGCTTTCTCCGCTATATGACTCCAGATCTCCTCTGTGATAAATGGCATGAAGGGATGGAGAAGGGTGAGCATCTGACGCAGGGAGCTTATCAGCACATACTGTGCCGTCTTCTTGTCCTGAGCATCATCGCCGTAGAGTCTCTCCTTGACGATCTCAATGTACCAGTCGCAGTACTCGTTCCAGATCAGATCGTATACTCTCTGTCCCGCAAGGGAGAGGTCGTATTTATCCATGGCCTCGGTCACGTACTTCACGGCATCATTGATCCTGGATATTATCCACTTGTCCTCGTCTTTCCACAGGGAGGGATCTACCTTCTCGGGCATTTCATCCTCCAGATTCATTATTACGAATCTGGATGCATTCCAAAGTTTATTGGCAAAATTTCTTGAGGATTCAAGTCTGTCTTTTTTGAACCTCATGTCGTTACCGGGAGTGATTCCGGTGGTAAGCATGAATCTCAATGCATCGGCACCGTACTGTTCTATCACTTCCAGGGGATCTATGCCGTTGCCCAGGGATTTGCTCATCTTTCTTCCCTGCTCGTCTCTGACGAGTCCGTGCACATATACATCCTTGAAGGGTACCTGTCCGGTAGTCTCCAACGCGGAGAATACCATTCTGACCACCCAGAAGAATATGATGTCGTATCCCGTAACAAGAACATCGGTGGGATAAAAATATTTCAGATCCTCCGTTTCATCAGGCCATCCAAGTGTGGAAAATGGCCATAGACCTGAAGAAAACCAGGTGTCCAGAACATCCTCGTCCTGACGGATCTTTTCGCTTCCGCACTTGCTGCACTTCGTTGGAGTTTCCTCTGAAACTGTTATTTCACCGCACTCGTCGCAGTAATATGCAGGGATCCTGTGTCCCCACCAAAGCTGGCGGGAAATACACCAGTCCCTTATCTCTTCAAGCCATCTGACATATGTTTTCTCGAATCTTTCGGGAACGTGGGTCAGTCTGCCGTCTCTTGCCGCTTCAAGGGCAGGCTCCGCCAGAGGTTTCATCTTTACGAACCACTGGTCTGAAAGCATGGGTTCAACTACCGTATGACACCTGTAGCATTCCCCTGTGGGGATGACCATTTCCTCGGTCTTGACCAGATATCCCTCTTCTTCAAGTTCCTTTACCCATGCCTTACGGCATTCGTAACGATCCAGTCCCTCGTATTTGCCGGCCACATGGTTCATGGTCGCATCTTCGTTTATGCAGCACAGATTCTCAAGATCGTGTCGCTGACCTACCTGGAAGTCGTTTTCATCGTGAGCAGGGGTTATTTTTACCGCTCCCGTTCCCTTTTCAGGATCCGGATATGGATCTGCGATAACGGGGATCTCCCTTCCGACGATAGGAAGCACCACTTTCTTCCCTATCATGTCCGTATATCTCTCATCATCGGGGGAAACGGCAACAGCCACATCACCGAACATAGTCTCCGGTCTTGATGTGGCAACGACTATACCCTCTCCTCCATCTGCCCCGGGATATCTGAAGTACCAGTAGAACCCGTTCTTGTCCTCGTGTTCGACTTCAGCATCGGACAGGGATGTGCCGCACTTGGGGCACCAGTTTATGAGGCGGTTTCCTCTGTATATAAGGCCTTTTTCGTAAAGCTGGACGAAGAAGTGATTGACCGCTCTGTTGCAGCCCTCGTCCATTGTGAATCTTTCTCTGTCCCAGTCGCAGGAATCACCCAGTTTTCGGCACTGTCTGGTTATCTTCCCGCCGAATTCTTCCTTCCACTGCCAGGCTCTTTTCAGGAATTCTTCTCTTCCAAGGTCCTCTTTCTCAAGGCCCTCTTCCCTGATCCTGTCAACGACCTTTACTTCCGTGGCGATACTTGCGTGATCGCTGCCCGGAAGCCACAGGGCACTGTATCCCTGCAGTCTCTTGTATCTGGTCAGAACGTCCTGAAGAGTCTGATCCAGCGCGTGGCCCATATGAAGCTGGCCGGTTATGTTTGGCGGCGGCATCACGATGGTGAAGGGCTTCTTTTCCGGGTCTCTTTCCGCGCGAAAAGCTCCGCTCTCCTCCCACATCCGGTAGATTCGATCTTCAAATTCCTTAGGGTCATATGTTTTTGCAAGATTTTCTTTCATTGTCAGCACCTGCCTGGCATTAAATTCTGGTTGTCAGCGAGAGCATCAGCCATTTTCCGTTTGTTTTGAGTTTTCCCCACTTTCCGTCTTTGCTTATCTGAGACAATTCATAGGTTCCAAGGGGCACAGTGGTCTTATAGCCATAGTTGGTCCCCGGACCTTCTCTCATCTTGATATCCGATCTGGCAACCTTGACCTTGTATCCTGATACGAAGGTGGTGTTGCAGAGCAGTATCCATTTGTTATTGGCTATTAACCGACCCCATCCGCCGCTTACCGCATTGATGGTGGCTTTGGAATCCTTCGGAAGAGTTCCCTGTACAGCCGCGGTCTCACTGGGCTGGAGTCTCATATTGACCCCGGAGGAAGCCGCTATCTTTACCACAAAGGTTTTCCCCACCCCTGTTATGGGCGCGGTAGTCGATGTTGTGGATGCCTTTGTGGTTGCCTTTGTGGTCGAAGATGGCGCTGAAGACACCTTCTTCAGATAGTTCATGCTGGACCAGTTGCCGTCGGACAGCTTGGCCCAACCGTTGCTTACCGATACTACAGTAACCTTGGTTCCCTTCTTCAGCACTCCCACCTGAGCGTAGGTTTTTCCCGGTCCCTTCCTCTTGAACAGATCGCCCGTTACCGTGTAGGTTCCCGCTCCGCTGGTTGTGGAAGGTTTGGCGGTTGTGGAAGGCTTGGTTGTGGAACTTGAAGGTTTGGTTGTCGAGCTGGAAGGTTTGGTCGTTCCATTCGTAGTCGACGAGGGAGCCGAAGATACCTTCTTCAGATAGTTCATGCTGGACCAGTTGCCGTCGGAAAGTTTAGCCCAACCGTTGCTTACCGATACCACCGTAACCTTGGTTCCCTTCTTCAGCACTCCCACCTGAGCATAGGTTTTTCCCGGTCCCTTTCTCTTGAACAGGTCACCGGTTACCATGTAGGTTCCCGCTCCACCGGTTGAGGATGGTGTGGTGGTGGATGAAGGTTTGGTCGTGGAGCTTGAAGGTTTGGTGGTTGTGGAAGAGGAAACTCTGTTTGTCAGACTGAGCATTATCCATGTTCCGTCATAGAGCTTGCCCCAACCGTCCTTAGTCTCATAAACCGTAGCAAGGCTTCCCTTGGGCAGTCTTGATTTTGCCGGGTAGTTTTTCCCCGGACCCGTCCTTCTGTAAATGGTGGTTGTGGGTCTTATCTTAAATGTATTGTCTTTCCAAATGGCGTACAAGGTCACGGATTTATTGGCCGTGAAGCTGCTTCCCGGCTTATACGCAGGGGTGGTTGCCTTTGCATTTGTGGACCATCCCAGGAAGGTGAATCCCATTCTTGTGGGAATGCCCTTCGTCAGAACGAGAGCCTTGTTTGCGATCTTGGTCTGGGCTGCCGGAGTATTTCTTCCGCCGTTTGAATTGTATCTTATGGTGAACTTGGTTCCCGGTTTAACTGTTGTAGTGGGAACGCCACTGTATTTTGGCGAAGCATATCCCAGAATATACTTGTTGTTTATGGGATATTCGCCTTTTTTTACTTTGTCGTGCTTGTTTCCTTCTATAGTATAGACGTAGCGGACGCCGTTTTTCATGCCTGTTCCCGACACCATACCGATATGATCCGCATAATCACGTACGCTCCATGAGAAATAGATCAGATCTCCCGCCTTTGGGATGTAGTTTTCTCCCCACTGCACAGACCTGTGATAGACCTTCTGTTTCTTGGCCCATCCTCTGTCAGCATTGGCGATCTTGGGAATGACTGTGGTTGGAACTCCTGATTTTGCGGCACACCAACAAACGAACATGGCGCACCAAGGCTGCCCGTTCATCCCGTACCACGCACCGAAATATGTTCTGTTTCCGCTGTTCTCTCTGTAGTCGATCTGTGTCCTTGCAAAGCCAACCATATCGTTTCTCTTATTGCCGGTAGGCTTATAGTTTATGGTTTTCAAAGGCGGATAAGATGCTGCGGAGACCTCCATGTCCGCTCCCGGCACCACCTTTGAAACTTCAGGAGAAATAGAAAAAACCCCCGTCATGATCAAACACACAGAAAGTATAACCGAAATAACTCTTTTCATAAAAAAACTCCAGTCTATCCCCAAGACATATTTTTGAATATTGTAGCATAAGTACCATCTTTTGTAAATAAAAAACAAAAATACCCAATTATGAGCAAAAATACCCAATTATTAAAAATGTGGGTATTTTTTGTGACATAAAGAGAAGAGTCATCGACCTCTTCAATCATTGTTTTTGAGTATTTTGTCGGCAGCCTGGACTACGTGTTTCATCAGTATCGCGGTAGTTACGCTTCCCACTCCTCCGGGAACTGGAGTGAGCATTTTGGCTCTCTCCTCTGCGGGGGCCGGATCCACGTCCCCGCACAGCTTTCCGTTCTCATCCACGTTTATTCCCACATCCAGGATTATCTGGTCATCGCCTATCTGATCTTTCCCTATCCATTTCGGCTTTCCGATGGCGGCAATCACCACATCCGCTCCTCTTCCCGCCTCAGCGAAGTTTTCCTTACCCGTTCTGCTGTGAAGCACGGTGATCGTCGCATTCCGCTTCATTGCAAGCATTGCCACGGGTTTGCCGATCACGGGGCTCCTGCCCATTACCGTGACCTTTTTTCCTTCCAGGTCTATTCCGTAGTGATCGAGTATGGCTATGCATGCCTCGGCGGTACAGGGAGGATAGCCCCGGTCCGTGCCCATGAAAACCCCTGCCATGGAACCGGATGTTATGCCGTCCACATCCTTTCTTGGATCCAGTGTCTCACAGATTTTTGCCTCGTCCATGTGCTTCGGAAGGGGTCTGAACATCAGCACTCCATGGATGGAATCATCGTCGTTAATCTGTTTGATACATTCAACGACCTCATCTTCATCTGCATCGGAAGGCAGGATGAACTGCTTTACCTCTATTCCCATTTTTTCCGCCCGCTTGAGGGCTCCTTTTTCGTAGGCGATGTCCCCGGGATTTTCTCCTATTCTTACAATGGCCAGAGTCGGGTCTATGCCCTTCTCCTTCAGCTCTTTTACCTTACCGCTCACTTCCTCCGTCATCTTCAGAGCCACTTCTTTACCATCCAGTCTTTCTGCCTTCATCCCTTCTCCTTTCCTGCCTGTCATGCATCGTTTATTAAAGGACCGTGTTCATAAGCCTGTTTGCCGTGTATCCAAAGACGCCGTCGGCAAGGCCGCTGTAATAAACTATATAGGACGCACATCTTCCGTTGAGCTTCTCGGCGATCTTCTTGTTTTTCATCATATTGGTATTGATGTACACGTTCAGACTTGCAGCCTGCATTGCCGCCTTGCACAGCACGGCGCTTGAGGCGGCATCACTTACGGCGATCCTGTTGCCTTTCATGGCAAATTCCCTGGACATCTCAATGGCTCTTCCGCACTCCCTGATTATATCCAGGGGGACCATACAGGCTTCATACAGGGCTTTTTCCATTTCGATCTCATGCTGGCGCTTCTCGTTCTTCGTCTGAGGATGGACCCCGTAGAGTTTTGAGAGAGGCTCAAAACACTCTATGTCCTTTTCCACAAGCTCCATGAGATTTGCCTGCACCTCTCTGATTTCCAGTATCAGCTCCTGCATGTCCTCTTCAACATGAGAATACTTTTTCTTCCCAACCGTCAAAGATGCAACCATGTTTCCCAGAGCTGCTCCGAAGGCCCCCACCAGAGCGGCAACACTGCCGCCTCCGGGTACGGGAGCTTTGCTTGCGACTTTTTCTATAAATTCTTTGCTGGTAATCTCAGTATAATTCATAACTTCTCCGTTAAAACAGGCCTGAAATAACTCCTGTGCTGTCAACGTCTATCTTCTCTGCGGCGGGAACCTTGGGAAGTCCCGGCATAGTCATTATGTTACCGGTGAGAGCAACGATGAATCCTGCTCCCGCCGAAACTCTGATCTCCCTTACATTGACTGTGAAACCGCTTGGAGCGCCGAGAAGAGTCTGGTCATCGGAAAAACTGTACTGGGTCTTTGCCATGCAGATAGGCAGATCTCCAAATCCCAGAGCTTCCAGTTTCTTGAGTTCTTTCATGGCTGGGGGCTGGATAATAACGTGCTTGGCGTGATATATCCTCTTTGCGATCGCCTTTATCTTATCCTCTATTCCCATGTCCAGTTCGTAGGAGTATCCGAAGCTGTTCTTTTCTTCGCAGAGACGAACAACCTCTTCAGCCAGAGCGACTCCGCCTTCGCTGCCCTTGCCCCAGACTTCACTGAGGGCCACATTGACTCCCAGCTTTTTGCACTCCTCTTCAACCAAAGCAAGTTCTGCCTCCGTATCCGTGGGGAAGCGGTTTATGGCGACTACCGCCGGAAGTCCGAAGACCCCTGTTATATTCTCAACGTGCTGGAGCAGGTTTGGAAGGCCGGCCTTGAGGGCTTCCAGGTTCTCCTCCTGCAGATCCGCCTTTGCCACTCCTCCGTGGTGTTTCAAAGCTCTGACCGTGGCCACCACCACAACTGCCGACGGTTTGATCCCCGCCATTCTGCACTTTATATCCAGGAATTTCTCCGCACCGAGATCCGCGCCGAATCCCGCTTCCGTGATCACATAGTCAGCAAGTTTCATGGCAGTTTTTGTGGCCATGACGGAGTTGCATCCGTGGGCGATATTGGCGAAGGGGCCTCCGTGGATCAGGGCGGGAGTATGCTCCAGCGTCTGGACCAGATTTGGTTTGAGAGCATCTCTGAGAAGTGCCGCCATAGCGCCCTGAGCATTCAGCTGTCCCGCCGTTACCGGTTCTTCATCGTAGGTATAGCCGACGATTATCCTGCTCAGTCTGTCCTTAAGATCGTCAATGCTTCCCGCCAGACAGAGAATGGCCATTACCTCACTGGCAACGGTGATATCGAATCCGTCCTCTCTGGGAGTGCCGTTCACTCTTCCACCAAGTCCGTCGGTAATGAATCTCAGCTGTCTGTCATTCATGTCCACGCAGCGCTTCCATGTGATCCTTCTGGGATCGATCCTCAGGGCATTTCCCTGTTGGATATGGTTGTCCAGCAGAGCTGCCAGCAGATTGTTTGCGGCTCCTATTGCGTGCATGTCACCTGTAAAGTGCAGGTTGATGTCCTCCATGGGGATCACCTGGGCATATCCGCCTCCCGCAGCTCCCCCTTTGATTCCAAAAACAGGTCCAAGGGAAGGCTCTCTCAGTGCAACCATTGTCTTCTTACCGATCCTGGTCATGGCATCTGCAAGTCCCACGGTGGTGGTTGTCTTTCCCTCTCCGGCGGGAGTTGGAGAAATGGCCGTGACCAGCACCACTTTGCCGTCCTGCACCTCTTTCATCTCGTTGAGTATGTTGTAATCTATCTTAGCCTTATCGCTGCCGTAGCGTGCAATGTACTTCTCGTCAATACCGGCAGCAGCTGCGATCTCGCCGATCTCCTTTGCTTGAGTTTCCTGTGCGATCTGGATATCAGTCTTCATTTTAACGTTACTCCTTTCAAAAATGTTTTTCTATGTATAGGGCATATGCCGTGCCCTCTGATACCTTCGTAATGTGCTTTGGTTCCGTACCCCTTGTTGCTTTCAAAGGCGTAATATGGATACTCTTTGCTGTATTCCACCATCATCCGGTCTCTTGTCACCTTGGCTATAATGGATGCCGCCGCTATGCAGAGCACCTTTGCGTCTCCTTTGACGAAGGCTTCCTGAGGGATGGTCAGACCTTCAAGCTTCACCGCATCCACAAGCACCTTCTGTATGCCGCTCCCTTGGCGTTTTTTCAGTTCCATGTCCGCATTCTCCACAGCTTCCACCATGGCTTTTTTTGTGGCCTGAAGGATGTTTATCTCATCTATCACCTTATGATCGGCCATACCGATGCCAATGGCCAGGCTCTTTTGGGTGATTATCTCATAGAGCTCTTCCCGCCGTTTCTCCGACAGCTTCTTGGAGTCGTCTATCCCCGGCACGTCGAAGCCTTCGGGAAGCACCACCGCCGCCGTTACCACGGGTCCCGCAAGAGGGCCTCTGCCCACTTCGTCCACTCCCGCCGCAAAGGCAACGCCTTTCCTGTGGAGTTCATCTTCCACCGCCCTCATTTCTATGAGCCTTTCCTGCTGTTTTTTAAGTCTTTCTTCCTTTGTCATGATTCATCGGGCAGTTCAAGGGTTATCCTGCCGATCTTCCCTCCTCTGAATTCATCCAGCACCAGCCTGCCTATCCGTTCGTAATCGATGCGCTTGCCGGGAAGTATGCATCCCCGCTTCAGGGCGATGGCTTCCATGTTTTCAAGAGGCGTTTCAAGGATCTCTTCCATTTTATATCTGTCCATCAGCAATCGGGGATAATTCTCCCCCATGTAGCCGATAAACTCCATTGCCAGAGTGGGTATGTCCATTATCTCGTCTTTGATGGATCCGCAGTAAGCAAGATTTTTCCCCGTATCCGGGTCTTCGAACTTGGGCCAAAGTATCCCCGGGGTGTCCAGGAGCTGCATACCGTTTGTAAGCTTTATCCACTGCTTCCCTTTGGTGACACCGGGCCGGTCTCCCGTCTGAGTGCTCTTTCTTCCCGAAAGGCGGTTTATCAGGGATGATTTGCCTACGTTGGGAACTCCCACTATCATAAGCCTGAATGGTCTGTTCCCCGCCGACTGCTTTCTGCCTGCGGATATTTTAGCCAGACTCCCAAGGAGCTCCTTTGTTCCCTCTCCCGAGTTTCCGTTGATCAATACTGCCTGGATGCCCCGGCTTCGGAAATGTTCCTTCCAAAGAGAGTTTGCCTTCTCGTCTGACAGATCCATTTTGTTAAGGGCGATCACAGATGGTTTGTCTCCCAGTATCTCGTGTATCAGCGGGTTTCTGCTGGATACGGGTATTCTGGCATCCACCACCTCAACAACGGCATCAACCAGCTTCAGATTCTCTTTTATCAGCTCCCGGGTCTTTTTCATATGTCCGGGATACCAGTTGATGTTTTCCATTTGTCTCCTCCCTGATCTGCCTGCGATTTAGCTCACTAAATTATACAAGAAAAAAAGGGCTGCTGACAGCCCTTTTTCATCATTCTTCTCTGCTCTTGATCTTAGCGGATTTACCTGTTCTCTCACGCATGTAGTGAAGTCTGGCTCTTCT
>CADBRY010000179.1 GCA_902797195.1 uncultured Eubacteriales bacterium | reverse complement strand
ATTGCCGATTTTCGCACAATGAGAGGATTGCCGATTTTCCCGTAATGCAACGATTGCCTTTCAAAACTCATGAGGTTTAAAAAGAAACAGCATCTCCGCAGGTCAATGATTTGCTCTGTAGTAGCGGTGCACTGCCCAGGCGCTGAGTACGCCGCAGACGAGTTTTGAGATTATAAAAATCGTGGTGGTGTAGCCGTCGGTGACATTTGATACAAAGGCAAGAGAGCCGCCGATAACAAATGACCCGCTGAGGGAGAATGCGCTTACCATCATCTTGCCTTTTCTGTCCATACGTGGAAACATAGGGAGGATGGCGAGGGATGTGGCGCAGGTCATAAGCATGGACACAAGAGATACTTCGTTTATGCCGATCCTGTCTGCCAGAGCGTTTATCTGACGTCTGAATAATTTAAGGATCAGTTCGGACATGACTAATGACCCGGCGATTATTATGGCGGATTTGAATACTATGAGTACGGCCTCCATAACAGAGTCCTGGGGAGCGTAGGCAAGACCGGGAATAAACAGACCGATCACCGTTATGGCAAACATGATGTAGAAACCCCAGTTGACGATCCTTGCAAAAACCGAGAACACCCTGGTTGTTGCGGCAGGAGCCCATTTGAGGCCCGCGGCGATAACCATGCACAGAATAAACACGGGAAGGGACTGCTTGAGAAATACGACCGGCGGCATTTGAATGAAGAATTCAGATACTATAAGTCCCGCCGGAATCAGGATCATTCCCACGATGAAGCCGGTGAACATGTCGGGATGATCTTTATCTTCCACGTTCTGCATGAAAACCGGAAGCTGGAATGTGATCGCCTGTCCCAGAAGGGTGCCCAGTACGACTCCGCTTAAAACAAGAGTGCCCGGATCGGGAGCGATCTCTCGGCAGATGAAATAACCGCCCATGTCAGGAGCCAGTATGGCGCCGACGATCATGGAAGGATCAAAAAAGAGATGCTCCGAAAGACCTGAGATCTGGTCTGTATGATTTCTTACGAATTCCGTACCCACAGCACATATGCTCACGATTGGGATGGCCATCGTGCCCATTGTGTACAGGCCTCTGTCAAACTGGTCGGAAAGGCCCCATCTGCCACCGATGGCTTTGTCTGTAAATCCTATGGCTGAGAATACCAGCATTATTGCAATAAATATGTTCATGTGATGATTGTACCTGTTGGCAGTTGAATTAACAATACCTTGTGTCCGGCAGAAGCGAAGTCTCTTGTTTCCGACAGAAGCGAAGTCCGGAGGCACGACAGTATGTAGACTCACTGTACTCAGGATGGATGTAATGTGTTATACTGTACAACATGAATAGATGATATTAGGAGGTATAGAGATGAAAATCAGTGTAATCAACGGAAGTCCAAGAAAAGAAAACACTACATTCATGGTAGAGGCATTTCGTCAGGGGGCGGAAGCGGCAGGACACACTGTAGAGGAGATCAGAGTTGGTAAACTCAAGATCGGAGGATGTCTGGCGTGCGAATACTGCCACGGAGACGGCAACGGACAGTGTGTCCAGAAGGATGACTGGGAGAAGGTCAGACCTGCATTTACAGAAAGCGATATGGTTGTCTTTGCATCACCAATCTACTACTTTGCAATGACAGCTCAGATCCAGGCGGCGATCCAGAGAATGTACTGCATCATGAAGCCAAACGCAACCAAGGCGGCGCTCCTTCTCAGCTCAATGTCTCCTGATGTTTACGCAGGTGCGATCGGAACATACAAGGGAATCCTCGGCTTCACAGGGATAGAAGATATGGGCATCATTACTGCCAAGGATCCTGAGAACAGCAGCGAAGAGCTGAAACAGCAGATCATCGAGTTTGCTTCCAAGCTCTGATCTGAAGATAAAGTTTAAAGGTTATTCTGTATTTGGTGATTTAAAATGACGATCGATGAAAAAAGAATCCGCAACGAAGTGGATGAGATCGTAGAACTTGTTTTAAAGGACTACGATCAGGGAAGAGATATAGACAATATGGATGTGTTCAATCAGCCTGAGAGGGACGAGGTCATATCCATAGTGGTGAAACTGCTGGGCGTACTTTTTCCCGGATACTACAGGGACAAAGGCTATCGCTTTTACAACATGTACAGCAAGCTCACGTTGCAGTTTGAGGATATAATGTACTATCTGTCACAGCAGGTGGCTCTTGCCCTTGCCTTTGAAGAAAAGTACGCATCCTGCAGCGAAGAAGAACTTGAGGAGGAGGCCAGAAAGCTTTCTCTGGAATTCTTCAGAAAGATCCCTCTTATAAGAGCAAAGATCAATACGGATATACAGGCTACTTTTGACGGGGATCCGGCAGCCTTCAACAAGGAGGAGATAATCCTCAGCTACCCGGGTCTTCTGGCCAGCACAGTGTATCGTGTGGCTCACGAGCTGCATCTTCTCGGCATCCCACTCATACCCAGGATGATGTCTGAATATGCCCACAGCATAACGGGTATAGATATCCATCCGGGAGCGACCATCGGAGAATACTTTTTCATGGATCACGGAACAGGTATCGTAGTCGGATCCACATCGGTCATAGGTGAACACGTGAAGATCTATCAGGGCGTAACCATAGGTGCGCTTTCTACCAAGGGTGGCCACGCTCTTCATGGTACCCGCAGACATCCTACCATCGAGGATAATGTGACCATCTATTCCGGAGCATCCATCCTTGGAGGAAATACAGTCATAGGAGAAGGCTCGATAATCGGCGGTAATGCTTTTATTACCACATCGATCGAGCCGGGTTCCAGAGTCAGCATAAGCAACCACGAGATGAACATCGAGGGGGGCATGTGCGAGACCTGCGAGAAGGCAGATGACTGCCTGATCGGCAACGGGACATTCTGGGAGTAAGCTTCCGTAATGCATGAAATATCATAAAAGGGCAGGTCTCGCTGACCTGCCTTTTATTGTGGCGCGCCCGGCTTACCGCCCGTTTATTGGGAGCGGAAAATAAACTGTTGACATTGTACTATTATAGATAGTACAATTAGGACAATAAATAGGGGGTCAGAGCAATGTTTTTAATCGATTTTAAAAACCGCAAGTCAATAAGCGATCAGATCGTGGATAACGTCAAGGGTCTTGTGGTATCCGGCGTTTTGAGGACTGACGAGAAGATGCCCTCGGTAAGAGAGCTGGCGGAGGAGATAACGGTCAATCCGAACACGGTCCAGAAAGCCTACAGGATCCTGGAGGGACAGGGATACATATACTCTTCGCAGGGAAGGGGGACTTTTGTATCCGACAGGTCCCAGATCAGGGTATCCAAAGAGGATATACTGGAGAGCAGGGCAATCATAAAGGATGGTATAGATAAGCTCTACTATGCCGGACTGTCCCGTGAGGAGACCCGGCGACTTATCGAAGATGTGATCGACGAGAGGGAGGAATGGACATGATAAAGGTAAGCGGCGCAGAGAAGAGCTTTGGAAAGGTTAGGGCTCTTGACGGTCTGGACATCAATGTCCCCAGGGGTTCGATATACGGTCTTGTGGGCACCAACGGAGCAGGAAAGACAACTATCATCAAATCATTGGTGGGTATACAGAGAGTCGACGATGGTCAGATCATGATCGACGGACAGGATGTCTACGAGAATGCGGACATCAAGTCCAGGGTCGGATACGTTTCTGACGATATAAGCTTTTTCCCGGGCTACAGCCTGAAAGACATGCAGGGCTATCTTAAGGGCATATATCCGGGATGGAACAGAGAACGGTTCGAAGCTCTGGTGGATGACTTCGGGCTTTCACCGAAGCTTAAGCTCGCTTCATTCTCCAAGGGTATGCAGAAACAGGCCGCTCTGATACTGGCCCTTTCCACCATGCCCGACGTGCTGATTCTCGATGAACCCATAGACGGCCTGGATCCCGTGGTCCGCCTCAAAGCATGGAAGCACATAATCAATGACGTCACGGAGAGGGATACGACGGTGCTGGTCTCCTCCCACAATCTGAGGGAGATGGAAGGATACTGCGATTATATCGGCATTATCTCCAATGGACACATGGTCATCGAAAGGGATCTGGAGGATCTGAAGACCGATGTTCACAAAGTACAGGTGGCCTTCCGAGAAGGCTCCGAAGGGTCCGGGGATCCGGAGAACCATGAGACCCCGGCATTCGAAGGCCTTGAAATACT
>CADBRY010000178.1 GCA_902797195.1 uncultured Eubacteriales bacterium | reverse complement strand
ACCAGAGACAATATTGCCTTTCCCTTAATGATTTCTTTGACCATTGTGGCCTCCTTCGATTTTACTTTGTTTTTCGCGGAGTCAAGGACATTCAATCCTTCATCGCATCTACGCATTTTATTATAGCATTTGTTCTATCTCCCCACTCAGTAATCCACCAGATATATCCCGATCCTGATCTTCTTGAATGACCCCAGCTGCTCGATGTCGATCACCTTCCCGGTGAGCAGCTTGCCCGCATCCATCAGTCTGGAGAAAACAAGGTTATCCTTTTCCGGAACATAGCCCAACTTCCTGTTATCCTGATCAAGGACAAGGATTGCCTTTTCATCAAACTTATTATCCTCCCGCCTGAGAATGACCTTCGCGCCTTCGGTCACTTCATCGACGGGGGTCTTGTCTTTGAGGTGCATGGTCCCGGCTATGTGTGTATCGAACAGGTGGATCTCGCTTACCAGAGGCTTGATTATGTCGCTGATGGATCTGTCCTCGATGGCCTCGATCAGTTCCTGTTTATGTATTGTAATATCATTGCTCATGATAACATCTCCTTGATTTCAAACGTTCCCAGAACCTCTTCCAGCTGTTCCGAATATTTTTGATATGACTGGATCTCGTCCTTATACTCCTGCTTCTTCCGGGCAACCTCGTCCCGGTCTTTCAAAAACAATCCATACAAGTATGGATTCGTCGATATGATTTCTTCGATCTCCTGCTCCACTTTGATGATCTTTTCATCGATGCCCTCAACCTCCAGCTCAGACACCGAAACGCCCTTTTCCTCAAGGTGCGTCCTGACCAGCATATCCAACTCTTCCAGATCCTTAAGGCAGTTGTAGTTGTAGGCGATCACGATGCGCTGCCAGTAATCCTTGAGGACCTCGTCGTCCGCAAGCTCAGGATGAAGGTCCGGATGGATCAGTTTGACCAGGGCATAGTACAGCTTCTTGATCTTTTGGATGTCCATGGGCGAGACCAGCTTGCTGTTCTTCACGGCCTTGACATCGGCCAGCATGGAATCAAGCTCCTTCCGGTACTGAAGCATCTGCTTTTCGATATGGGCGGTAAGAGCGTTCCTGTTGATCTCCTTGCCCTGATTCACAAGCTGCTGACAGTAGGCGATCATCTTCTTTTTCCTGATGCATTCTATCTTGAGCCTGAATGAGTCGGTTATCAGATCTCCGAACACCCGAATAAACTCCAGGTGATAGTTCTCCGCCGTCTTGCGAAGATTATCCCGCCGAAGAAGCACCTCCTCGTACTTTGCATATGACGCATTCTTCACCTTAACTATATCCATGTCACACCACCCTGAAGTTGATGAGAGATTCATACATGACGGGTATCCGTTCCCCTTCGATGAGAGCTTTGCTGAAGAAGTCATCTATGGATCTGTACCACCGGTCTCCGAAGCGCACGCTCAATCCATCCTCGTCCTCTATGCTTTCCACGATGTATTCTTCGTCGCTTCCCAGTAATGTAAAGGCAACTTTTGCCGGTTTCCTCATTATGTAGTAAAGGTCATACAGGTCAAGATCCGCGTAGTCTACTTCTGTCAGCTCATACAGATCTTCGATCAGCCATTTCATTACATTCAGATCTCCAAAGAATGGATCGAAGCTCAGACGCTGCGCCAGAACAAATCTGGCCTGCAGATAGAGGCTTATGGCCTCATCCTTTTTCCCCTGCTTTTTTCTGATGGAAGCCAGCCTCGTGCAAACTCCAGGCAGGGGACCTCCCAGGGAATCGCTGTCTTTGACTAAAGAATAGATTTCCTCCACCAACTCACAATACTTGTCGTAGTCCTTGTCCACATAGTAGCCGTTCTTATACATGTCGGCTAATTTTAGCTTTGAGTTTATAATCCCATTGTCCGCAGCCTTGGAGTAGTACTTGAAGGCCTTCTCATAATCTATTTCACCGGTGCGGCCATAGTACCAGATATATCCCAGGCCCTCAGGAGCCCATCTGTCTCCATAGCTGTCCGCCATTTCGTAGTACTTCAATGCCAGATCAAATTTCTTTTGGCCATAGAAATATCCACCGAGGCCTACCATCCACCTGGTGTCATGAGTTTTTTCTATCAGAAAGTCAAAGGCTTCCGTGAGCAGGAATTCTTCATCCTGGGACAGGTTCGACTTCCACTCCAATTCATTTACTATTTTTTTCGCTTCTGTGATGTTCATACCCTTTGATTATATCACTTCCGGCGAGTGATGCTGACTGCCAGGTCTTCCACCTCCCCGCTTGGAGTGATACGTTTGCCATTGCTTTTCCCCATATAATCAGGTTCACAGGTAATTTTTTGTGTAATTACACACTTTTTTCCCCTAAAAAAGATGCTCTCTAAAGCTCCGTATATATCATCCCATTCTTCCCCCGATCTGATCGCATGAGGGAAATGTGATCCACGGTCATCGTTGCCTTTGGAATCTGCAAACTCCCGAGCACCTCATCCAAAGGTCTGTCCGGTCGCCTGATCACGGTGATGTGGGGCGAAAACTTTTTGCGGTCAAAAGGAATGCCTGCATCTGCAAGGCCCCTTCTCAGTCGCCGCACAAGATTCGCCAGGGCATCGTTCTTCTCGATCCCCACCCACCACAGGTTTCGGAAGGATCCGGCTCCTGCAAAGGCAACGTCAAAGGGTTCAAACTGCACCCTATCCACCACCTCTTTGACAAGATCCGGATCCGAAAATTCTCCAATGAAAGCCAGCGTCAGGTGCAGGTTCTCGGGCCTGGTGTAGTTGCCGCCAACGCCCAGATTCATAATGTCGCCCTGCAGATCCAGAAGCGCATCCTTCATCTCGTTGTTTAAATTGATTGCAATGAACAGTCTCATATCCTTGTTTTTTATTTAAGTATGCTTAGAAATCTCTATATCAAGAGTATACAGTCTCACGCATGCTGCTGTACAGATTTTTGAAAACTGAAAATCTTGGGAGTTTTATACTGAAAATCTTAGGAGTTTAGTATTGAAAATCTTGGGAGTTTTATCAGCAGAAACACGACTCCCGTAGACTTAACGCTTTTACAGTTTCGCAAAAAGATGAGTAAATGCAGAGTTCAGCTGATTTGTCCACATGAATGCATCGACACTT
>CADBRY010000177.1 GCA_902797195.1 uncultured Eubacteriales bacterium | reverse complement strand
GTAAAATTCAAAGTTTTGGTTATGGCGAGAAAACTCTCTATCTGATTCAAATTCATGGTAATAACCTCAAAACTTATCCGTTTTTGCTATTATTATAATAGAGCATATCTTCCTGTATGTAAAGAAGGATGTAGAGGCAAGGGATCTTAGCGGGCCGTGTTGACCGCCATAGTCAAAAAAGTTATCATAAACTATGACTTCCAAAGAGAAAATAGTAGTCACCGGCATGGGCGCGGTGACCCCCATAGGTACCGGCGTAGAGAATTACTGGACCAATCTTATCAACGGAGAATGCGGGATCGATATGATCCGGCGTTTTGATGCCGCAGATCTTGCGGTGAGGATAGCTGCTGAAGTAACGGACTTCAAAGCTGAGGAATTTCTTCCCGCAAAACTCATAAGAGAGACGGATGCATTTACCCAGTTTGCTTTTGCCGCGGCCAGTGAAGCCCTGTCAGATGGGATGCCTGCCTCGGGGGACAGGATGGGTATCGTCATGGGGACTGCCATGTCGGGAATAGATACCATCGCGGCCACTCAGGAGATACTTACCAACGCAGTCCACAAGAATGTTGGCCCCAGATTCGTCCCAAGGATCCTTGGCAATATCGCGGCCGCTCAGATCGCAATCCACTATGGGATCACAGGTCCAAGCTACACTCTGTCGACGGCGTGTGCCTCCGGGGGTGACGCCATATCCGAGGGCGCCATGCTCCTTCGGGCCGAAGAGACTGAAGCGGTGCTGGTGGTGGGCGCGGACAGTACTCTCTGTCCCCTTGTTATATATTCTCTGGCAAACGCCCGGGCTCTTTCCCGTGACAATGATGATCCCAGGGGAGCCTGCAGACCCTTTGACCGCAGTGCCGGCGGGTTCGTTATGGGAGAAGGGGGAGGCGCTCTTATACTTGAGACCGAGTCCCATGCAAAGGCAAGAAATGCCCGTATTTACGGAGAGCTTGCGGGATGGGCAAACAACAACGACGCATGGCATGTCACCAGTCCGGAAAAGGAGGGACGGTATGCCGCCCTGTGCATGAAAAAGGCCTTGGACAGAGCAGGGATAACACCGGATGAAGTGGACTATGTGAATGCCCACGGAACGGGGTCTTTAAAAAGCGATGAGGCCGAGACGGCGGCGATGGAAAAGGTGTTCATGTCCGGCGGAAAAAATACAGGCAAAGGTCCTGCCGTAAGCGGAACGAAGGCGGCTACGGGACATATGATGGGAGCCTGCGGTATCACCGATGTAATAAGCTGTATAAAGGCAATCGAAAGCGGGATCCTTCCTCCAACGCTTAATCTAAAAGATCCTATTTCTGAAATGGACTTTGTCAGAGAAAAAAGGGAGGGCGTAAAGATCGACACGGCGATGTCAAACGCCTTTGGCTTTGGCGGACAGAACGCCAGCATAATAGTGAGAAGATACAAGGGCTGACAGGGGAGCATATTAAGGGGTGGAAACTGAAAGGCCTATACTATGGCTACCACTCCGTAAGTAATCAGAAATACAACTATTCCCGCGGCGGCCACGCCGCAGAAAATCACAGGCACCGCTGTTCTGAGACGAATATCGAAGAGGGCGGCCACCAGAGATCCGGTCCATGCGCCGGTTCCGGGAAGAGGAATTGCAACAAGGATAAAGAGACCGAGGGCTTCGTATTTTACGATCTTGTCCTCGTGTTTTTTTGCCTTTGCTTCAAGCCTCTCCGCTATGCGCCTGAACTTTTCAAACTTCTTCATCCATTCAAGGATGTATCGGATAAACAGGATAATAAACGGAACGGGCACCATGTTGCCAAGGATGGAAGCAACCAAAGCCATCCAGGGCTCAAGACCAAGTCCCACCCCGAAGGGAAGGGCAGCTCTCAGCTCAAGAACAGGCACCATGGCCACCAGAAATGTAAGTATAAGTTTACCGATCACTGTTTCAAACATAACGTGAGTATTATATAGGCTCATCGCCGGTTTGACAAGGGTGAGCCCGCATAATGGGCAAAAGTATAATTGACAATATTTACCATATAAGTTAAAATGATACAAATAGAATCAGGGGAAGTTATGGGAGTAAAGAGAGATGAAAAACATAAAGATCGAAATAGTTTCCGATGACAGGCACTATGCCGAGGCACTTGCCCGGTCACTCAGTCACGTAGGCGGCATGTACAGCATATCCATAAGGGGCTGTGATGAGTTTCTTATTAAGTGGAAAGCCAAGGGATCCTCCGTGAGAAAAGAGAGGGATCTGATCCTGTGGGACGGGGAGGAAGGAGAGAAAATCTGCTCTGACAATATTATCTGGATAAGAGAAAGGGAAGACCTGGATGAGGACGGGGAACCGGCAGGGAAGTTTTCCATATTCAGATACGATACCGCATCCATGATCCACAGAAGGCTCATAGACATATACAGAAAACTGACGGGACAGAGCCTGCCTGAAGGAGGTAGCGGAGATGCCCGCGTGATCGGTTTTTTGAGCTGGCAGGGAGGATCAGGATGTTCCACGGTGTGCTGCGCCGTCGCGCAGGAGCTCACCAGGTTTTACGGAAAGAGGATATTGATACTTTCTCTGGACTCGGCGGGTTATCAGACTCCGGGAGTGCAGGTCTACGACAGCGCATTCAGCATCGACGCATTTTTGTACAGGCTGTTTCACAGACCGGAGGATATGAACATAGAGCAGTTCATGCTTAAGGATGCATATGGTGTTTTTCACATGGCGCCTTCCCTTGGGAGGAATCCTCTTCAGGATCTTTCCGGGGAAGAGGCGGGAGTCGTAATGAGACGGCTTATGCAGGCAGGAGCATTTGACGGGGTGCTCGTGGACGGAGGAAACAGTACAAGCGACGGGGCGGGAGCATTTATTGCCTTTGCAGAAAAAATATGCTCCCTGGAGAGAAGACCCCAAAGGCCGAGAGAAAAAAGATACATGTCATGGCTGGGGAATATCGTGGACGGGAGTGTGCCCATACTGCCGGTCAAAAGCGGAGACGCGGCAGAGGCCGGCCTGTCTGAGCAGGCAAAAAACACCCGCGGCAGCAAAAGTATCGACCGGGGCCGGACCATATATCTCAGGGAGAGAGATGATGAGATGGGAGAGATGCTTTTGGAGGGGGATTTCGGATCGGATATCCATGAACTGACGGAGATGTTATGGTACAATAAAAACAAGCAGTAAGACTCATCTTGTTTCGTCAGAAAGGCAGCTGTAATGCATCTCGATAATCTTGTGGCAGATCTGGCTCTCATCCTTATAGTCGCAGGAGCGGTGACCCTGATTTTCCGGAAACTGAAACAGCCGGTGGTCTTGGGGTATATCGTTGCGGGATTTTTGATAAGCCCCAATTTTCACTATCTGCCGACTATAGTCGGGGAGGCGGACATCAAGGTCTGGGCAGATATCGGGATCATTTTTCTCATGTTCGGCCTTGGGCTTGAATTCAGTTTCAAAAAGATCGCCACTGTGGGAGGAAGCGCCTTTACCATTGCCATCACGGTGATGACCGCGATGCTTTTTATCGGGACGGGCATCGGACATGTCATGGGATGGGATAAGATGGACTGCATATTCCTGGGAGGGATGCTTTCCATGTCCTCCACCATGATAATTCTTAAGGCATACGATGAATACGATCTTAAGAAAAAAGACTTCGCTCAACTGGTGCTTGGGGCGCTGATAATCGAAGACATAGCCGGCATATTCATGCTGGCCATACTTTCCACCATTTCTGTGAGCCAGAATGTGTCCGGGCTGGAACTGGGCAGGCAGCTGGGACTGCTTTTGATCTATCTGGCAATATGGCTCCTGATGGGAATATATTTCATACCATCCATACTGAAAAAAGTATCGGGCCTTTTGACCGACGAGATCCTGGTGGTCTTCTCCATCGGGGTGTGTTTTCTCATGGTGCTGGTAGCAAATCTCATCGGTTTTTCATCGGCGCTGGGAGCCTTCATTGCAGGTTCCATCCTGGCGGGAACAGTCAGGGGAGAGAGGATCGAGTGGCTTGTGGAGCCCATCAAAAATCTGTTCGGGGCGATCTTTTTTGTCTCGGTGGGGATGATGATACAGCCTGAACTTCTGATCAAATATCTGGTTCCTATACTGATAATAAGCGGGGCCACCATCGCAGGGCAGAAACTCTTCTCGACCATCGGAATAATGCTTTCGGGACAGACACTTTATACGGCCGTAAGGGGAGGCTCCAGCATGGTGCAGATAGGAGAATTCTCCTTCATAGTCGCAACTCTCGGAATGAATCTTGTGGTAATAAGCGACCACCTTTATCCGATCATAGTGTGCGTGTCCGTGATAACCGCTTTTTTGACTCCCCTGTTCATAAAAAACTCCGAGAGGGAGGCGGCCTTTTGGGAGAAGCATCTGCCCAGGAGGCTGAAGGTCTTTCTCAAGAGGAATACATCCTCGGAGCAGAACAGATTTTCCATGGATACCGACTGGTACGCATTCACGGGCAAGGTGGCAATAAGGACAATCGTTTGCTCTCTTTTCATGTTCATCATATACCTTGGAGCCGATGAGTATCTGTATCCATTTGTAAAGGACAGCTTTGAGTCGGCTCTTGTCGCAAAGGCAATTTCCGCCGGGATCGTCATACTGCTGATGATACCCTTTATCAATTTCATGCACGGTGTGGACAGCGGACTGTACGTAAAACTCTGGACAAAGCACAGAGCAAATCATCTGCCTCTCATAACTCTGAGAGCTGTGAGAGTTCTCATCGCCGCATGTTTTATCGCACTGGTTCTGAGACAGGTTTTCAGGATCCCCTTCCCCATACTCGTTCTCATCGCCGCCGTTCCCATAATCCTGATAATAAGATCGGAATGGATCACCGGCGTGACCATAGATATGAAGATGAGGTTCATTGCAAACTTCTCGGAGAAAACTCTTGCCAGGCAGAAGAAGGAAAGAGGGCAGAAGGGACCGGGACACTGGATGGATGAATCTCTGCTGGTGGCTGAATTCAGAATCATTGATCCGGAGTTCGAAAAAACTATCCAGGAATTTGCTGACAGTCCGGCGTTCAAAGTCACGGTCATCAGGATAATCAGAGATGACACGGTGATAAACATGCCCACAAAGGACGATCTTATCATGCCGGGAGATCTGCTTCACGTGATGGGAACAGGTGATGAGGTGGAGGCCTGCAAGATGCTCCTTGAAGAGGACGAATGCATAGAATACACCGAAAGAGAAGACGTCAGGCTCAAGGACTATATCTACGGACAGAACTTCTACGGTGTATCGGAAAAGAACAGGCTTATGTGTATTCCTCTGACCGTAAGCGGCGACATGGACTTTGTGAGAAAGTCCATCAGAAATTCCCAGATAAGACCCAGGTACAAGGCTACAATAGTCGGGATCGAAAGGGGAGATCTGCCTATCATCAACCCAGGTCTTGATACGGTCATAAGGAAGGGTGACCTTCTTTGGCTCATGGGCGGTAAGACCATGGCGGACAAGCTCATAGAAAATGACATGCTCAGCGCGTAAGAGACATCTAACTTGGACTCAAAAAAGAACAAGATTTTTAGGTGCAACTTGTTGACGCTGAAACTGAGAGTGTTAAAATATAAACACACTTGTATACAAAATACTTTTACAATGAAGAGGTGAAAAGATGGCAAGATCAAATGACATGGCAAAGCAGATCCTTGCTTTGCTGCCGGGCGTAGACTGTGCCGGATTCGGAGGGTGTGGATATCCCACTTGTGCCGAATGTGCCCAGGCTATAGCCGAAGGTGCCTCGGTGGCTCTATGCCCCGCCTGCGACAACAAGGCTGTGACAAAAATTGCGAAGGTTATGGGAGTTGAGCCGGTAGAAGCACAGGACAACGTAGCCTTCGTAAGATGCGCAGGTACGGCAGCGGTCTCAGAGCGCTATGGAAAATGCAAGACCTGTGATGCTGCAAAGGCAATGGGAACGGTGGAAGGAGAGTGCAGCTACGGATGCTTTGGGATCGGCAGCTGTATTTCCTGCTGTAAGTTCGATGCGATGAAAGTAGAGGAAGGTAAGCTTATCATCGACAGAAAGAAATGCACGGGATGCGAAGCATGTCTGGCGGGATGCTGCCAGGAGATCATTGAGATGATCCCCAGAGAAGCAACCAACTTCATTCCCTGCTCATCCCTTGCAGATGAGGCTGAGACATTCGAGACATGTGGCTACGGATGCATAGGCTGCGGCGACTGCATGATGTCATGCCCCAAGGGTGCCATCGAAATGGTAATGGGCCCAAGCGTGACCGGAAGGTATGCAAAGATCGACTACAGCAAGTGCGAAGGATGTGTCACCTGCACAGTCAAGTGCAGAAAGAAGATCATCGTCGACACTCTCCACGACCTTACTGAAGTCAAGGAAGAAGTTGCCTTTGTAAGATGCGTTGGAGGAGCAAAGGGCAGCCGCAAGCTGAAGAAGATGGAGCTTACTTCATGTGCACAGGCGGCGGATGTTGATCTTGACGGAAACGACATATGCACCTACAGCTGCGCAGGACTGGGTGACTGCGTGAATGTGTGCAGATACGATGCTATCAGCGCAGATCTTGGCGTAGCCATGGT
>CADBRY010000176.1 GCA_902797195.1 uncultured Eubacteriales bacterium | reverse complement strand
CTCGGGCATTTCGGCAGATCGACCAAGCTGCGTCCCGGTGCTATCATCGACCGGCGCTGAGCCGAAGAGGGCATCGGCTGTCAGAGCAAGGAGAAACTTATTTATTTTTTCCGCATTGGTGTTTTGCATTTTATGATCCTGGTGTTTGAAAAACAATTCCGTTGCTTGAAAAAATATTCCGTATTTACAATACCATCTACGAATCAAGGTGACAATGGGTTATAACTGTGATAAAAGTAGCATATGGGAAAAACACAGAACTTACAGCGTAAACAGCGAGCCATGGCCATGATGGTCGGTTAGATATGACTAAACTATGAATAAATGGGAAAAAACAGGCAAAAATGTATACTTTTTAATGTAAAAAAAATGAAGTATAACCATAATTTTACATGTTTTGTGTAAAATCGGTTTTTAAAATATTATTTTGACACGTTTTGCGCCATTATTTACAATTTATGGAAGTAAAAATATGAATAAACGCTCTGAAAACACGATTTGTTCATAGTTTTCAAATCAAACGCCTCATGCAGAGGCCGGAAGAGACACTGCCGGAGGCCGGAGCAGTCGCAGCCGAAGGCCTCAGCCCTATTGAGTGGATGTATTCAACCTTGAGTGTTACAATATTGCAGAAGTGGTTTTCCAATTCAGGTAGTTGTGATGGAAAGGCAACGGAGACATAGTTAATGGATGATATTAATATGGCTTACGATAAATACGATCTGGACAGGCTGGAAGCTGAGTCTATCCATATCATAAGAGAGCTGGTCTCCGAAGGGGAAAAGCCGGTGATGCTCTATTCCATAGGCAAGGACTCTTCGGTCATGCTCAGGCTTGCGGAGAAAGCCTTTTATCCGGAGCCGATCCCCTTTCCTTTGCTCCACATCGATACCACATGGAAATTCAGAGAGATGACCGAGTTCCGTGATCGCATAGCCCGGGAGAAGAATCTGGAACTGATCGTTTACACGAACATGGAAGGTCTTGAAAGAGGGCTGGATCCTTTTAAGGACGGAGCCGTGTATACCGATGTAATGAAGACCGAGGCACTGAAGGACGCTCTGGATAAATACGGCTTTACCGTTGCCTTTGGAGGAGCAAGAAGGGACGAGGAAAAATCCCGGGCGAAGGAGCGGGTGATCTCTCTTAGAAACGAACACCACACATGGGAACCCAGAAACCAGAGGCCGGAGCTTTGGGACCTTTACAACACCGGGATAAGCCCCGGGGAAAGTCTCAGAGTTTTCCCCCTTTCCAATTGGACGGAAAGAGATGTGTGGGCATATATCTGCAGAGAGAACATCGAAGTGGTTCCGTTGTACTTTGCGAAAGAACGGCCCGTGGTCAACAGAAACGGAAATCTGATAATGGTGGACGATGACCGCATGGAACTGCTCCCCGGAGAAAAGATCGAGATGAAGAAAATCAGGTTCAGGACACTGGGCTGCTATCCGCTGACCGGCGGAATGGAATCGGAGGCAGAGACTCTTCCCGAAATTCTGGAGGAGGTGGAGAAGGAGATCCGCTCCGAACGCACGAGCCGCATAATAGACGAGGATGCGGGAGTTTTCAGCATGGAAAAACGAAAGAGGGAAGGATATTTCTGATGAGTGGAGTCTTGAAAATCATGACATGCGGTTCCGTGGATGATGGAAAGTCAACGCTTATAGGGAGGTTGCTCTATGACGGAGGAATGCTTTCCATCGATCAGAAGGAATCCCTTGAAAGAGAAGTCGCGACAGATACGCAGATGGAAACGCCGGATTTTTCCCTGCTCATGGATGGCCTGAGCTTCGAACGGGAGCAGGGTATAACCATCGATGTCGCCTACAGATATTTTGCAACTGACCGCAGATCTTTTATCGTGGCAGACACTCCCGGTCACGAGGAGTATACCAGGAACATGGCGGTGGCTGCATCCTCATCCGACCTTGCGGTGCTCCTTGTTGACGCAAACAAAGGAGTGCTGACCCAGACGAGGCGGCACCTGATGATATGTTCCATGATGGGCATAAGCCACTATGTTTTTGCCGTGAACAAAATGGATGTTTCCGATTACGACCCTGACATATTTAGATCCGTCAAAGAGGACATTGAGGGCGTTGCCGGTGAATTCCCTCACAGCAGCGTGATGATAATCCCGGTGTCCGCCTTAAGGGGAGATAACGTGGTCAAAGGCTCCGGGAAGATGGAGTGGTACAAAGGTCCCTCTCTTCTTGAATATCTTGAGACCGTTGAAACGGATGTGAGAAAAGAAGAGGGGTTTGTGATGCCTGTGCAGAGGATCGCAAGGTCAGAGGGCATCAGGTACTTGCAGGGAAGTACGGCCTGCGGAGAGGTACGCAGGGGAGATGAGGTTTGCATCTGGCCGGGCAGGCAAAGTGCCGTCGTCGAAAGCATTTCAGAGGCAGGCTCGGAAGTCGGCGCAGCAGGCAGCGGCAAAGCTGTCGCACTGACCATCGACAGGGATATAGACGTATCCCGGGGACACGTGATCACAAGCAATACGGAGCTCATCTGTTCAAGCATGTTCCAGGCAACTGTCCTGTGGATGGATGAACAGCCCCTGACGGCAGGAAAAAAATATCTTCTCAAACTGGCCACCCAGACCATCAATGTAAGCGTGGTGAGAATTAAATATGAGATCGACCCGGATACAGGAAAACATATTTCAAAAAACAGGCTGTGTAAAAATGAGATCGCAAGGGTGGACATCTTGTGTCACGAGGATCTTGTTTACGATACCTTTGACAGGCACCGGGTGATGGGAAGGTTCATTCTCATAGATAAGATCACAAAGGGAACGGCGGCCTGCGGGACCGTCGCTCACCAGCTGAGACGTGCGGACAATATATCCCTGCAGCCCCAGGATGTAACGAGAAAACTGAGGGGAGAGGCTTTGGGCCAGACCCCAAAGACCATATGGTTCACGGGGCTTTCCGGTTCAGGCAAATCGACTATGGCAAACCGGGTGGAGAAGATCCTGGCTTCAGAAGGCAGACACACCATGATCCTTGACGGAGATAATATAAGGCTGGGGATAAACCGTGACCTTGGATTCAATGAGTATGACCGGACCGAAAACATAAGGAGGATCGCGGAGATCGCTAAGCTCATGAACGATGCGGGGCTTATCGTAATAACCGCCGCTATATCGCCGTTCTCTTCGGACAGGCAGATCGCCAGAGATATCATAGGGGAGGATTCTTTTATCGAAGTATATGTGAGTACGCCCCTGGAAGTCTGTGAAAATAGAGATGTGAAAGGACTCTATCGCAAGGCCAAGGCCGGGGAGATTCCCAACTTTACAGGTATAGGCAGCCCATACGAGATCCCGGAGAATCCGGAAATAACTGTGGACACAAGTGGAAAGGCAATAGATGAGTCTGTGAGCGAGATAATGCCTGCCATAAGGAAATACCTGTTGGCGGAGAAACCCTCTATTTGATAGAATTAGTTCATGAAAAGCGTCGTGATTTTTATTCTGATAGGATTTCTTGCCCAGATGATAGACGGCTCCCTTGGAATGGCATACGGAGTCAGCTGTCGTACATTTCTGCGCACAGTCGCAGGAGTCCCGTCGGCCGTTGCAAGTGCCGTGATACACATAGCAGAAATACCTTCATCTTTTTTTTCGGGGTTATCCCACTTAAGGATAGGAAATGTTAACAGGGATCTGCTTGTGAGACTGATGATCCCGGGAATTATCGGAGGAGTGCTTGGAGCCTGGCTCTTGGTTGACTTTGGAAACAAACTTGAAAGGATAATCGACGTCTATCTTATAATCATGGGTGTGCTGATTCTGCAAAGGGCAATCAGAGGCGAGTGGAAGAGAACAGGAATAGGAAAGTTCGCCTACCCTGTTGGATTCATGGGAGGGTTCCTTGATGCCGTTGGAGGCGGCGGCTGGGGACCATTGGCAACATCCGCAATGATAGCCTCGGGAGAAGATGTTAAAAAGTCCATAGGAACGGTAAACGCGGCGGAGTTTTTGGTGACCATTGCGGAGACGACGGCTTTTGTGGCAATGATGAATGATCTGTTCGATTATACGGAGATGATCCTGGGGCTCGTGATCGGAGGAGTGATAGCGGCGCCCATCGCCGCCCGTGTGTGCAGCAGGCTGCCGGAAAGACCTCTTATGGCTGCCGTGGGCATACTTATAATCGGACTCAATATCTATAACCTTATAGCATGGAAATGAACGTAAAGGAACTGAGCTTATGAAATTTTTTCCTGTACTCAGAAAAGTTGTAAAGGCAACCGGGGTGATTCGGGTCTTGCTGGTGTTTGTGGCCTTTTTTATGATAGGCGCTTTTATCATACAGATGACAGAACCCCATATCAAAAGTTACGGAGATGCATGCTGGTACTGCTACTCTCTGGTGTCTACCTGCGGCTTTGGGGATGTTGTGGTCTACTCGACGGCTGCCAGGATCGTTTCGGGGATCCTCTCATGTTATGCGGTGGTTGTCATAGCCATGTTGGTTGGCGTCGTTGTAAATCTGTACAACAAACTCATCGAAATGCGTATGCGGGGAAGCCTGATGGAAGTTGTGGACAAACTTGAACATCTGCCGGATCTGTCAAAAGAGGAACTGGAAGAGATATCCCAGCGGGTGAGAAAACTGGTGTAGATATTTCAGTAATAAACCGTTCGCTCTAAAACTTTGTGGGATTTGAAGGGTTTGCTTAAACGATCTCTCGAGCTTTCTGATCGATCTCTTTATCCCAAACCTGGTTTTACATTACTCTCAGCCCGGTCGTATCCCCGATCCAACTGAAACCGACAGATTCCGGGCCTGTGGCACCTCGAAAGTGTAAAATCTAATTTTGCTAGAGCCATTTGACATTTTGACCACTCAAAACAGCCTGTTTTCTGGTAAAATATGGCAAATGTGCGACCTCGGGTGTAAACTCCATTTTCAGAATCGATTGTTGACACAGAATTCCTTCATTTCGATGTCAACTCGCTTTCTGAAACTTGCTTTTTACACTTTGAGCTCCAAAATCAGCCCTTATCTCATGTAAAAGCAACGGATTCATGTCAATATTTCTTCTGTAAAAATCTTTTTACACCGGCTATTAAGACCCATGAAAAGGCAACGGTTCTGTGTAAACACTATGTTTAAAGACAGCCATTTACACTAAAACAGGGTTATTCCTCCCGGGTCCCATAGTATTTTAGAGTGATCCCAAAACCTGTTCTCCTAAGATTAAAAATAATTGCTTTAAAAATCTGTCCCACCCCTTGACATCGACCTGTGCAGATGGTATAAGCATAGGGATGCAAAAATCAGGTCGATGGAGGACAGGATGAGAAATCGAATAAAAACGTATGATGTTATAAAATATATCCTAGACGCCACGGGGGAGATTTTCCCTCCTCGTGGCGTTTTCAATAATTGCACTGTTTTACCCGGCTTCACAGATGTACATGTTCATCTGAGAGAGCCGGGTTTTTCTTATAAGGAGACAATAGCCACGGGCACCATGGCAGCGGCAGCGGGAGGTTTTGCCCACGTGCTCACCATGCCCAATCTGGATCCTGTGCCGGACAGCGTGGAAAACCTGAAGATCCAGACAGAGATCGCACGTAGGGATGGGATCGTAGACGTACATCCACTGGGATCCATAACAAAAGGAGAGAAGGGGACTTTGCTGTCGGACATTGAAGAACTTGCTCCTCTTGTGGCAGGGTTTTCCGATGACGGAGTGGGAGTCATGGATGATGGACTTATGAAAGAGGCCATGGAACGGGTCAGGGAATCCGGAAGTATAATCGTTGCCCACTGCGAGGATACAAATTATCCAAGAGAAAGCCATCAGGCAGAATACAAACAGCTTGAGAGAGATCTGAAGCTTGCGGATATAACGGGCTGTCCCTATCACATGTGTCATGTTTCAACCCGCGAGTCCCTGAGTCTGATCAGGGATGCAAAGGCAACGGGGCTTGACGTTACCTGCGAGACGGCTCCCCACTATCTGACGCTGTCACAGGAAGATATAGAGGATGACGGAAAATATAAAATGAACCCGCCTATAAAATGTAAGGCTGACAGGGACGCGCTCATAGAGGGACTGGCGGATGGCACCGTAGATATGATAGCCACAGATCACGCTCCACACAGCATGGAGGAAAAGTCCAGAGGATTTTCAAAAAGCGCATACGGCATAGTGGGGCTTGAAACCGCATTCCCCGTTCTGTATACGAAGCTCGTTAAAGGGGGAACGATCGGTCTTGATCAACTTGTGACACTATTAAGGGACAAACCCAATGAAAGGTTTCGCATAAAAGAAGAGGAAAAAACCTTCACAGTCTGGGACCTTGAGACACCTTATGTTATCCGACCGAAGAATTTCTTCACCAAGGGCAGAAGTACACCCTTCGAAGGGTGTATGGTCCGGGGCAGATGCCTTCTTACCGTAATTGGAGGAAAGATAGTTTACAGTGATGAGAGCATAGGGGATCTACAGAGATAAAGGCACAGAGGAATAGATATGAATAAGAGCAGCGCAGTTATCAAAGAAAATAGAAAAATTGCAAAAGACGTATTTCAAATGGAGCTGAATGTATCTGAACCAACGGACGGCATCCGCCCCGGCCAGTTTATAAATATCAGACTGGATGGTCTCTATCTGAGAAGACCCATATCCATATGCGACTGGGATGATCAAAGCATCAGGATCATATACAGAACCGTGGGAAAAGGGACTGAGAAGATGAGCCGAATGGAAGAAGGAGAAACTCTGGATATCATCTGGCCCCTGGGAAATGGATTTGATATTTCAAAGATGAGTTCCGGTGAAGAAACTGACAGGGACAAACCAAAGCTGAGGCCACTGCTCATAGGAGGTGGAGTTGGGATACCTCCTCTCTACGGGCTTTGCAGAAGGCTGATAGATATGGGAGAAAAACCAACAGTGGTCCTGGGATTCAGAAGTGAAGATGAAGTCTTTTATACAGATGAATTCAGGAAGCTTGGAGCAGAAGTGATCCTTACCACAGAAGACGGATCACTTGGAAAGAAGGGCAGGGTCACCGACGGGATCCCGGACGAACTGAAAGGAGCCGGCGGGATCCCGGATGAAATGAAAGAAGCCGGGACAAGTGAAGACCGCACGTATATATTCGCCTGCGGACCGGAACCCATGCTCAGGTCCATCGATGAAATGATGCCTCAGAACATTGGCGGTCAAATGAGTTTCGAAGAAAGAATGGGATGCGGATTTGGAGCATGCATGGGATGCTCATGCGAAACCAAATACGGAGCCAAGCGCATATGCAAGGACGGCCCGGTCCTTGAGAGGGGAGAGATCATATGGTAGATACAAAAGTTTGCCTTTGCGGCATCGAAATGGAAAACCCTGTAATGGCGGCCAGTGGCACCTTCGGATACGGGCTGGAATTTGCGGAGCTTTACGACATAAACATCCTTGGAAGCTTTTCCTTCAAGGGCACAACGGCAGAACCGAGGTTCGGCAACCCCACCCCCAGGATCGCCGATTGCACGGGAGGCATGCTGAACAGCGTAGGCCTTCAGAATCCGGGTGTGGATGGAGTAATAGAAAATGAACTCCCAAAGCTTAAGAAAGTGTTCAATAAACCGGTATGCGCAAACATCTGCGGAAACTCTCCGGAAGAATACGCCCTGGTGGCAAACAAACTCGATGCCTGCAGCCAGGTTGGCTGGATGGAAGTGAATATTTCCTGCCCCAATGTAAAGAGCGGGGGAATGGTATTCGGAACAGATCCTGAGGCCGCGGCTTCAGTTATAGCAGCCGTTCGTAAGGTGACAAAAAAACCTGTGATCGCGAAACTATCGCCCAATACGACGGACATTTGCATGATAGCCTCTGTCTGTGAAAATGCGGGCGCCGACGGGATAACGGCCATCAACACACTTCAGGGAATGAGAATAGACCTGAGAACGGGAAAGCCTGTACTAGCAAATACGATCGGAGGCCTGTCCGGGCCGGCGGTTTTCCCCGTAGCCCTTAGAGCGGTCTATCAAATAAGTCGGGCGGTGGACATTCCTGTCATCGGATGCGGCGGGATCAGCAGCCCGGAGGATGTAATCGAAATGATGATGGCGGGTGCCACTGCAGTGCAGATTGGATCGGCAAATCTCGTTGATCCCTATGCCTGCAGAGATATAATCAGGGACCTTCCCGAAACGATGGAAAAATATGGAATCGACAGCCTGGCGGACTTATGCACCGCCGGTCGATAAAAGATCATTCTGGATAAATGGAAAGTAACAGAGGTGACAAATGGGAAAAGATGTGATCATAGCCTGTGATTTTGCAAGCGGAGAAGAGACCATGAATTTTCTGGACAGGTTGGGAGACAGAAGACCCTTCGTAAAAATCGGCATGGAACTTTTTTACGCTGAGGGACCTGAGATAGTGGGAAAGCTCAAGGAGAGAGGCCACAAGGTTTTTCTTGACCTTAAGCTCCACGACATCCCCAATACGGTGGAAAGTGCCATGAAGGTCCTTGCGAAGCTGGATGTGGACATGTGCAACGTCCACGCGGCCGGCACAAAAAAGATGATGGAGGCTGCCAGAAGAGGACTGGGTGAGGGACCCGTCCTCATAGCTGTGACCCAGCTCACATCCACATCCCAGGAGCAGCTTGAAAATGACATACTGATCAGCAGGCCTATGGAAGAGGTGGTGTCAACCTATGCTGCAAAGGCAATGGAATCGGGCCTTGACGGCGTTGTCTGCTCTCCTCTGGAGGCGCCGGCGGTGCATGAAAAACTGGGTCCGGGATTTTTGACAGTGACGCCTGGAGTAAGACTTGCGGGAGATGATGCGGCAGATCAGAGCCG
>CADBRY010000175.1 GCA_902797195.1 uncultured Eubacteriales bacterium | reverse complement strand
GTTCTTTCGGTGTGCGGATTTGTCGCAGCTTTGAGTTGGGATATGAATGAGGATAGGGTGGAATATGCCTTTGCCAAGATATTCTCGCCAAGTCCCGACCCGGTCGCGGAGGTGGTGATCCCTGAAACATCGCAGGCAGGCGCCTTCAACGAAAAGAAGATCTCTCAGGGAAAGGCAACGGAGATCGCTCTTGCCGATGCGGGGTTCAAGCAGAGTGAAGTTACAAATCTGTACGCTTACTACGAAATAGACGATGGCTATCATCAGTATGATGTGCGGTTTTTCAAGGGAGAACTGGAGTATGAATATGCCATAGATGCAGACAGCGGAGCCGTTATGGAGCGGGATATGGACCACATCTATGATTAGTCGGGCAGGACACATATTGGGGATTGAGTGGTGCCATCATACATCATCAAGGTGAATAATCTATAAAAACCCAAATAATGGAAAAATGATCCCCAAAAACCAACTGTAATTCCAATATTTTCAATGAAAAAAATTACCAGATCTTCCGTATAGTGTTACAATGAAACCACTCATGAGACATTGTTTACGGGAGGTCAACATATGAGAAGATCTAATTCCTTTGATATAGTAAAGCACGGTGTTGCAGTTGCAATGGCACTGTTCATGTTTTTCAGCGTCATTCCGATTACTTCAGATGTACACGCTGCCAGCAGCGAGATCAAGACAAAAATCAAGGGCGTTACCACAAGGCACGACGAATCCTACAAGAGTACCATCAAAGATAAAATCAAGGTAACTCCCGCCTATGGCAGAACCATCTACCTCTTCGTGTACAACCCGTACCAGAAGAAATGGACCAAGATGGGTCAGTACAAGACTGCAAACAAAGAAACAGCCTCTGTTACCATTACATTTCCATCAAGCTGGAAGGCAAGGGATTATGCAACATGGATGATAACCGCACCCAAGACGAAGGTCAAGGTGAAGGGAAAAACCAAGACCCTTAAGGCTCATCAGGTAAAAACCATGACATACAACAAGGTGGTCAAGGCGAAGGCCGCGGTGGTCATGGACGCCAAAACAGGACAGTGCGTTTATGCGAAGAACGCCACCGAAAAGCGTAAAATTGCATCCATGACCAAGATGATGACCATGATCGTAATGTCCGAACGAAAGGCTTTGAACCAGACGGTCAAGATAAACAGTGAAGCCATCAAAGCAAGAAACATGAGCGGAGGAATGGGCCTCAAAAAAGGAGATGTGGTAACGGTCAAAGACCTGATGTACTGCTCCATGCTTCCCTCGGCCAACGACGCGGCGGCGGCATCTGCGGTTGCGGTAAGCGGCAGCCAGGAGAAGTTCAAAAAGCTCATGAGGCAGAAGGCCGTTTCCATAGGCGCGGTGGACAGCACATATAAGTACGCCTTTGGGGATTGGTATGGTGATGCAAAGTCAACGGCATTCGACCAGGCACTCATTGGAAGAGAATTCATGACCAACAAGAAGTGCGGGTACATCAGAAAAGTCGCCAAGACAAAGAACTACAGATTCACGACCAGAAAATACAAAAAGACATACTCTGTCACATACAGCTATGCCGGGAACCTGCTTCTTGGAAAGTATGGCTCCGTGGGCATCAAAACCGGATACAATCCTCCGGCAGGAAGATGCTTCACAAATGCATGGTACTACAAAGGAAGACTGTACATATCCGTCGTAATGGGAGAACCTTCTGCCGACCAGATGTGGACAGACGTAAAGAAGCTGACCACCATGTCAAACTATCTTGTGGATCGAAAGACAGGAAAAATGGTAGTCAAGAAAGTAGCAGGAAAATAAATCGCAGCATCCAGGCAGGATAATCTAAAATAATGCTGGCTGAAAAAGTTAAGAAAACCATAGAAGCGCATACCCTGATCACCCGGGGCGATCACATCGTCCTGGGCCTCTCCGGAGGACCTGATTCGGTATGCCTTTTTCATATCCTGAAAAGTCTGAAAGACACCTATGATCTGACGATCCACCCGGTCCACGTGAACCATAAATTTCGACCGGGACATGCGGAGAAAGATCAGGAGTATGTAGAAAAGATCTGCGAAGAGGCCGGCATGCCCTGCCGGAGCTTTGTGGTGGACTGCAATGCCCTGGCGGAGAAAGAAGGACTGACAAGCGAAGAGGCGGGCAGGAAGGCTCGCTACGATGCTTTTCATCAGGTTGCCGGGGAGATCCGCGATGCAAACTCGGAGGCCGGCGGAAGCAACGTCAAGATAGCCGTTGCCCAGAACGCCAACGATCAGGCGGAGACCATCCTTCACAGACTGATCAGGGGCACAGGCCCCGACGGGCTTGCGGGCATCCCATATTCCCGCATGGAAAGAGGCGTGCCCGTCATCCGGCCTTTGCTGGATATCACAAGAAGTGAGATCGAAGACTACTGCATTAGCCATCAGCTGCATCCCGTCATCGACCACACTAACAACGAGCCTATCTACACGAGGAATCGCATCAGGCTGGAACTGTTGCCTTTGCTCGAAGAATATAACGGAAATATCGTCGGCGCTCTCAACCGTTTGGCGCGGATAGCGTCGGCGGATCGGGAGTACATGGAAGCCACGGCCGCAAAGGCAATGGAGGCGGCAAGAATACCCCGGGCCGCGGAGGCAGCGCAGGCCCCGGCCCCCACGGCGCCAGCCACGCAGCCCCTGGACAGGGACATAGTCCTAAGAAGAGAAGCCCTGGCGGAGCTTCCCGATCCCATCAGACACAGAGTGGTGATGATGGCCTTTGAGGAGATCGGCCTCGATCAGGACATCACCGAGGAGAGGCTTGTGGCAGCCGATGCAATAATCCTAAAAAAGCAAGGTCCCAAGACCGTGGAATTCCCCCATGGCTACCTGCTGAAGGTCGCCGCCGGGAAAGTGTGTTTTTGTGAGAAAAATCTTTGATAATTCCTTAACACATGGTAAAATCGAATAAATAAAATATGTCGCATCAGGTTTCAGATGGAGGTATTTCTATGAGGAAGTCAAGTTTTATTATAGCGATAATTGCGGGGATTCTGGTATTTGGAATACCCGTCTTATCCTTTGCGGCTGAGGATACCGATCCGGGATATGTTTCGGATCCCGAAGCCACCAAAGCAATCAGCGATTATATCGCAACCCATCAGAACATAGTCGAAGATACCGATGTAGTCAGAGCTTTCGAAGAGGAAAGTGAGTACGCAAGCGGGCGGATCTGGTTCGACAAGCCGACGGAAGATCAGAGAGTGCCATACGGCAGCACAATGACGATCCAGTTCAGGACCAAAGATCACTGGACCAGTTATCGTACCTTACCGGTAATTATGATTTTTAATAAAAATGTGGACGAAGTTGACACATTGGTAGCCAAAGAGATGGCCGCAAGGGGCAAGACAACTCAATACAAGTGGAATTACCCCTTAAAAGTTGACGGCAAAACAATTCCGACAGGCACATACTATATCGTTCTTCTCACAGCGCCCTGCGATTCGGCGGGCAACATTCTGGAGAATCTGGATGGTTTCAACATCCCGAAGATCGGAAGATCTTTCTATATCTCACCATCCGGTAAGGTGACCATAAAGAATACCATTGCAAACTCCGCAAAGAAGACCAACGATGTCATCTGGGACAAGTCCAAGGTCAAG